>DASUAN010000062.1:0-5621 GCA_035763765.1 Candidatus Deferrimicrobiaceae bacterium | reverse complement strand
GAGACCTGGAGTTCCCTCGCCACCGCGTCGTTCAACAGGTCCAGCAACTGCTTCGATGCCTTTGGGCTCTTCATCGCGAACGCCTCCTCGTGATGGGTGGGAAATGCAACGATTCATCGTACCACAAAAGGAAACGGGGGCCGGTTCCCGGCCCCCGGGGAAAACGCAAGGGGCGGCCTTCCCGGCCGCCCCCTAAGGCCATCAGAACTTGTACCCGATGTCGAACGCGACGAGGTGCGCGTCGCCGGTCCACTTCCCGTTGAAGGCGTTCACATCCGTTGCGGCATCATTCAGGTTATCGACCGTCCGGTCCTTCTTGTCCACGTACATGTAGGCAAGATCGAACGTCCAGTTTCTGATCTTGTACCCCAACCCGGCGCAATAGTACAGCTTGTCCGCATCGGGCAGTTCCGGCCCCATCGTATCCGCCGGAACCGGGGTGGGATCCCAACGGAACCCGAGCCGGAGGGCCAGGGGGTCGGTCACCCGGTACTCGCCGCCGACGTAGATCGCCATCACGTCGTCCCAATCCTTTCGGCTCGACGAATCCGGCAGGAATGTCCGGTTGTCCTTGAGATCGATATTCAGACTCTGATAGCTGTGCCAGAAGGTCCAGGATGCGTCCAACTCGAGGGTCAGACGGTCCAGGACGTATGCGACGCCCAGGTCGAACGTCGCGGGGATGTGGACCGTCACCGACCCCTTGGTACTGAAGGAGGCACCTCCGAACCCTATGGGGAACGGTCCTCGCGGAGGGAGCGAGACAAGGGGGGCCTGACTAACAATGATGCCTCCGGGATGAACGTTGGACAGGTCGACGTCCCCGTCATCGATATCGAGGTCGAACTTGCTGCGATAGGCGGCACCGACCTTCAAATTTTTGGTCGGTGTCAGGAGCACCCCGAAGTTGTACCCCCACGCCGTCCCGTCGCCCTCCAGATCCAGGTTGAAGATGTTCGCCGGGCCAAAGGTGACGTTGTCGGTCCCGACCGGGGTCCTGGCCAGCTCGGCCTTCCCGTACATGAAGTCGATCCCCGCGGCGACGGACAGGAACTCGTTGACCTTGTACGCCACCGTGGGGTTGAGGACAAGCGTCAGCAGGTCGATCTTGGTGACCTGGTTGCGGAAGATGCTCGTGTTTCGATTCTCGTATTCCTGCCCGAGTCCGAACGGGGAGAAGATTCCGATGCCGTAAGCGAAGTTCGGCGATTTCTTGATCGTGACGAAGGCGTTCGGTATAAAGAAATCCAGATCCTTCTGCGTCTCCGACACCGATGCCCCGCCCGTCAGCGGCGTGATGCCGGAGAAGGTCCCCCCGTTCTGCTTGACATAGGTGACGCCTACCTTCGCGTTCGTCCCTTCCAGCTGCAGAATCCCCGCCGGGTTGAAGTAGATCGCCGACGGATCGTTCGCCTGCGCGGTGAACGCGAACCCCATTCCCATCGCCTTCGCGCCCGCCTCGGGAAGCCGGAACCCCCCGGCCATCGCCGACGTCGAAGCGAACAACAGTACGACAAGAAACGCGAGTACCCTTCCGATTCTCATCGCTTCCCCTCCTTGCGGGGCGCCTGTGCCCCGCGGCTTCGAAGTGGCTTCAACATAGCGTTTTGCAGATCAGAACGCAACGGAAATTACGGACCAGGACAAGAAGTATTCTTCCATTTCCCCGGGACGGAGCCGAACGGGGAACAGCAGACGCAGGCAGACCCCCTGGTGGATCTTCTCCACGCCCGTCTCGGAGAGGGACGCCGTCTCGACGGGATGCCGCAAAAGCGCGAAATCCCGGTCCGACGTAACCGATACCGCGATCTTCCTCCATCCGTCCACGATGCGGAACCATCGCAGGGCGGCGGTCGATCCGCGGGAGGACAACGCCTCCTCCCGTTCCCCGATCCCCTCGTATCTGCGCTCCGATCCGTCCCCCGACAGGAAGTTGAAATTCCACTCGGAGACGAACTTCCCCCAGGCCGGGCGGTCGCCGTCGTTCCGGAGCCGGTACCTCGCCTCGAATCCCTCTTTCCCCGCCTCGACGGAAAGGACCTTCCCGAGGGCCAGCTCGGCGCCTTCCCCCCGCATCGGCACCTCCATGGCGAGGTGGATCCTTTCGCTGCTCCGGGTGATCGTCCCCTTGGCGTTCACACCGGCGGTGACGCACAGCGGCCGGACCCCGTCGTTCAGGATCCCGTCCAGGGGATCCTCCTCCCGGTAGAACGCTTCCCGGAACGAGGCGCGCTGCCACGGGTCCACGGCGAGCGCTTCGGCCACGGAAGGATCCTTCAAGACCAGCAGGTCGTGGATGCTCGTGCGCCCGTCGAACCGGCCCCCTGCGTCCTTGAACTTCCGGTGATACGCCTCTTCCCGCCGGGTGAGAACGTGACCGAGGGCGATCCCCCGCCGGGGAAGGGAGATCTCGGTCATCGCCCCCCCGTCGTGGCCGTGGACGAGAAGGGTTACGTGCGGCGTCTTGAGAAGCGCCTCCTCCCCGCCGTCCGCGTCGAGGTCGCCGCTCGCCGCTTCCGTCCACCCTTCCCTTCCGTCGTGCAGCGCCCGGTCGGAGGCCGCTTCCGCGCGGAGCAGGTTGGCGTACGCCGCCTCCCGGAGATGGTTGAGATAGAGCCCCCCGAAGATCCCGTGCCAGTAGACGTCGTTGCACTGGGCGCGGTAGAGGAAATCGCGCGCCTCCTCTCCGCCGCCCCGCTCCGCCGCCTTCTTCACGCGGCCGCTCACCCACAGCATCCGCTTGTGCAGCTGGTTCGCCTCCTCGTATTTTCGCAGGAAGCCCCGGAAACTGCCCCCCTGCGCGAAGGGCTTCACCTCCGGGTATCTGCCGGACCGGAAGTCGTGGAGCAGCCCGCCGAACCGGGCCGCCGAGGACGGCGGGAGCGCCCACTCCCCCATCTCGAGGTAGGAGCAGGACGGGAGGTAGACCTTCCCCCGGAGGGGAGCGGCGTCCGCGTATTCCGCCAGGGTCATCGTCGTGAGCCACTCCTCCCGGGCGACGATCCCCTCGAAGAATCTCCGGAGCCACCCCTTCGTGAAGACGGTGTCGTAGGTCCCGGGCCAGACGCCGAACTTCTCCCCGTCGTCGGCCAGGATGGCCGCCGGAAACGGCACGTCCCGGGACGTCAGTTGCTCCACCTCCCGCAGCGCCTCCTCCACGTTCCAGAACGGGATCAGGTACCGCAGCCGCTCGCTCCCCGGGAAGAGGCGGACCTTCGCTCCGTTCGTCTCGGTCAGGTAGATCCCGTCGAGTTCCTCGGCCGCCACCCCCGCGCGCAGGAAGTGAAAGTCGTCCAGCGGAAGGTATTCCACCCCGGCGGCAGCGAGGGAGGCCGGAAGCTCCGGCTCCCAGACCCGTTCCGCGAGCCAGATCCCCCGGGGGACCTTTCCGAAGGTCCTTCCCACCAGGTCGGAGAGCCCCTGGATCTGTCCCCTCCGGTCCCGTTCGGGAAGAAGGGGCATCACCGGCTCGTACATCCCGCCCCCGAGCATTTCCACCTGCCCCCGGGAGACCAAGTCCTTGAGCAATCCGAACACGTCCGGGCGGTTCTCGGCAAGCCACCGGAGGAGGAATCCGGAATAGTGGAGCGTCACCTTGATCGACGGGAAAAAGGCGAGGGTCTCGAGGAACGGGAGGTACGACCGGTCGCTCGCTTCCTCGAGGACGGAATCGAAGTTTCCCACCGGCTGGTGATTGTGCACGCAGAGCAGGAGGACGCGGGTCCCGCTCGGATACGAAACGGAACCCATCAGTGGCCGTCCCCTCCTTCCGCGAACTCCGTGAGGACCCCGAAGGTCGACTTCGGGTGGAGGAATCCGATCTTCATTCCGTAGACCCCCGTGCGCGGGGCCTCGTCGATCAGCCGGACCCCGTTCTCCTTCGCCCGGGAAAGGGCCGCCGCCGCGTCGTCCACCCGGAAGCAGAGGTGGTGGATCCCCTCCCCGTTCTTCTCGAGGAACTTCCCGACCGGTCCGTCGGGCGAGGTCGTCTCGAGCACCTCGATCGTGCTCTCCCCCACCCGGAAGATCGCCGTGCGGACCATCTGCTCGGGCACCTCTTCGATCCCCAGAAACTCGAGCCCCAGTACGTCGCGGTAGAAGGGGATGGCGCCGGAAAGGCTTTTGACCGCCACCCCGATGTGCTGGATCTTGCGGATCATCTCGAACCCCCTTGCCGGTATCCCCCTATTTAATCCGAAAAGCTTCGGGGGCGCCAGAGCGCGGAGACAGGGAGGCGGTTTCCCGTGATTCGAGGCGATGCGGGAGGGTCGGCGAGGCGGGCTGTGGAGCGAGGAAATACACGTCGAGCGGAACCGGCAGTGAGCGGGCGAAGGTCGCGAACGTAGCCGAGCAGACCCTTCTGCAGCGCCACGAACCCGGGAAGGGGTTCTATATCCCCCCCAGGGTGGGATTGAGAAGAAGAAAGGCGACGTAGGACGCCGCGGCGGATGCCGGGATGGTGAGAACCCAGGCCCAGACGATCCTCACCCCCACGTCCCAGTTCACCTTCCGCCGACCCTGGGAGAGCCCCACCCCGAGAATCGCGGAGGTGATCACGTGGGTGGTGCTGATGGGGATCCCCAGGGCGGACGCGGTGAGGATCACCCCCGCGGAGGAGGTCTCCGCGCAGAAACCGTGGACGGGATGGAGCTTCACGAAGTCGCTCCCCACCGTCTTGATGATCCGCCACCCCCCCATCGCCGTCCCGAAGGCCATCGTGGCCGCGCAGGAGAGGATGACCCAGACGGGGATGTGGAAGGTCTGGATCGCCCCGTAGGAGGCGAGGGCCATCGTGATCACCCCCATCGACTTCTGGGCGTCGTTCGACCCGTGGGAGAACGCCATGAACGCCGCGGAGAGGATCTGCATCTTCCGGAACCCGAGATTCAGCCGGGAAGGGTGGAACCCGCGAAAGACCCAGAAGATCAGGACCATGATGAGAAACGCGATGATCGTCCCCGCGACCGGGGAGACGACGATGGCGGCCAGGATCTTGGAGATGCCGCCCCATTTGAGGACGCCGAATCCCCGCGAGGCGACCACCGCGCCGATGATCCCGCCGATGATGGCATGGGAGGAGGAGGAGGGGATCCCGTAGTGCCAGGTGAGGAGATCCCAGAAGATCGCCCCGGCGAGGGCGGCCAGGACGACGACCTGGGTGACGTGCTGCGGCTCGACGATCCCCTTTCCGACCGTCGTCGCCACGTGCGTGGAGACGAGCGCCCCGACGAAGTTCAGGCCCGCCGCCATGAGGATCGCGTTGCGGATCGAAAGGGCCCGCGTGGAGATGCAGGTGGCGATCGCGTTCGCCGTGTCGTGGAACCCGTTGATGAAGTCGAACGCGAGCGCGGATACGATCACCAGCCCGAGAAGGACCCACGAGGCCTCAAGCATTTTTCAGCGCGATCCCTTCAAGGACGTTGGCCGCGTCTTCGCACCGGTCGGTGACCGTCTCGAGCTTCTCGTAGATCTCCTTCCACTTCAGGATATAGACCGGGTCCTTCTCGTGCTCGAAGAGGTGGGCGATCGCGTCCCGGCAGACCCGGTCGGCCTCGTTCTCCAGGGAGTTCACCTCCACGCAGTGCTCGTAGACCTCGTCCAGCTTGGTCGAGAGGCGAACG
>DASUAN010000061.1:0-3352 GCA_035763765.1 Candidatus Deferrimicrobiaceae bacterium | reverse complement strand
CGCGTTGAAGCCGAAGTTCCCTTTTCCGTTCTTGATCTTGTCCACGACCACGCCTCCGTCCTGGCCGGCGTTGATCGCGATCTGCTTCGCCGGCTCGAACAGAGCCTTCCGGACGATATCGATGCCGGCCTGCTGGTCGTGATCGAGCTTCAGGCCGTCCAAGACCTTGGCCGCCCGGATGTAGGCGACGCCGCCGCCGGCGACGATCCCCTCCTCCACCGCCGCACGGGTGGCGTGCAGGGCGTCCTCGACGCGCGCCTTCTTCTCCTTCATCTCGCTCTCGGTGGCCGCCCCGACGTTGATGACGGCGACGCCCCCGACGAGCTTGGCCAGCCGCTCCTGCAGCTTCTCCTTGTCGTAGTCCGAGGTGGTCTCCTCGACCTGCGCCCGGATCTGCTTCACGCGGCCCTCGATGTCGGCCTTCTTGCCGGCCCCGTCGATGACCGTGGTGTTGTCCTTGTCGATGACGACCCGCTTTGCGCGGCCGAGGTCGGTCAGCTGGACCGCCTCGAGCTTGATCCCCATCTCCTCGGCGATCGCCTTGCCGCCGGTCAGAACCCCGATGTCCTCCAGCATCGCCTTCCGGCGGTCGCCGAAGCCGGGGGCCTTCACCGCGCAGCAATGAAGCGTCCCGCGCAGCTTGTTGACGACCAGGGTCGCCAGCGCCTCTCCCTCGATCTCTTCCGCTACGATAAGGAGCGGCTTGCCCGAGCGGGCGATCTGCTCGAGGAGGGGCAGCAGGTCCTTCATGTTCGAGATCTTCTTCTCATGGATCAGGATGTACGGATCCTCGAGATGAACCTCCATCCGTTCCGGGTCGGTGACGAAGTAGGGGGAGAGGTAGCCGCGGTCGAACTGCATCCCCTCGACGATCTCGAGGGTCGTCTCCATCCCCTTGGCTTCCTCGACGGTGATGACTCCTTCCTTGCCGACCTTGGACATCGCCTCGGAGATGATGTTGCCGATCGTTTCGTCGTTGTTCGCCGAGATCGTCCCCACCTGCGCGATCTCTTTCGGGTCCTTGGTCGGCTTCGACATCTTCTTGAGCTCCGCCGAGATCGACTCGACCGCCTTGTCGACGCCACGCTTCAGGTCCATCGGGTTGTATCCGGCGGCCACGAGCTTCGAGCCCTCCCGGTAGATCGCCTGCGCCAGAATGGTTGCGGTCGTCGTCCCGTCACCGGCGACGTCGCTCGTCTTCGAGGCGACCTCCTTGACCATCTGGGCGCCCATGTTCTCGTATTTGTCCTGCAGCTCCACCTCCTTCGCGACCGTAACCCCGTCCTTCGTGACGAGCGGCGAGCCGAACGACTTCTCGATGATCACGTTCCGTCCACGAGGCCCCAGCGTCACCTTGACGGCATCTGTCAGGGTGTCCACGCCGATCTTGATCGCGGCGCGGGCATCCGCGTCGAACTTCAGTTGCTTTGCCATCTTTACCTTCCTCCTTTTCGGAATGTTGCTTTGTCTGCTATTTCGCTACTTTTTCTGGATGACCGCGAGGACGTCGTCCTCCCGGAGAATCAGATGCTCTTCGCCATCGATCTTGATGTCCGTCCCCGAGTACTTCCCGAAAAGTACGCGGTCCCCCGCCTTGACCTCGGGAACCACGCGGTTCCCGGTGTCGGTCACCTTGCCGGGGCCCACCGCCACCACCAGGCCTTCCTGCGGCTTCTCCTTCGCGGAGTCGGGAATGATGATCCCTCCCTTGGTCTTCGTCTCCTCCTCGACGCGCTTGAGCAGTATCCTGTCCTGCAACGGCCTGACCTTCATGTTGCCTCCTCCTTCTTACGGAATCGTATGTTGGTTAATTGCCTTGCGGCGGTTAGCACTCATCATTGTTGAGTGCTAACAGAGAACTATAGTCGGGGGAAAAACCGATGTCAAGGGGGAAAACCATAAAGAGGGGAAACCCTTTTGGAACATAGGGTTACAGTTTGCGCTTCGCCATCTCCTCCTCGAAATACTTCCGGTAGAGGATATCCCACTCCCTGCCGCCCTCGGGAACGCGCCGGGAGAGTTTCGCGATCTTCTGCCGAACGAACGTGTCGATCTCGTCCTCTACCCGGATATAATGGGAGAAGATCCTCTTCGCCTCGCGAAGCGCCTGCCCCTCGTCCGGGAAATCGGCGAGGTCGTCCCTGTACAGGCGGTCGATCACGAGGTGGGACAGATGGGAGATGCGGTCCTCGCTGAGGCGCACGGCCCCCTCCGTTAGAGCACGATCTTCCGCTCCCGCGCAAGCCGCTCCTTGATCTTCAGGAACATCACGCGGGAACTGGCCTGCGAGCGCGCCAACTCGCCGGAGTGCTTCTCGAGAATCCTCTCGACTTCCCGGTCGAGTTCCTGCTCGCGCCGGAAGTCCGCCGTCACTTCGCCGATCATCTTCCCCAGGAGCACGTCGTCGCCCGCCTTCGGCCGGATCAGCCCCTTCTCCTTCCAGCGGGAGAGGAGAGTGCGGCAGATCCGGTCGAGATGCTCCTCCCGGATCCTCATCCTTTCCTCCCTGCCGGCGGGGAGACCCACGTCCGGAAGTCGGCCCCGATCAACCCCTTGCGTCGGTACCGTTCCATGGATACGGCGCAGGGGCAATCCCGGTTCCCGCCCGTCAGCGCGAGGGCGGCGGCGATCGCCAGCTGGGGGATCGCGTTTTTCGCCCTCTCGACCCGCTCCATCCCGGATTCGTCCAGCATCCCCTCGAACAGGACCCCCCGGCGGTACGGCATCGCCCGGAAGCCTTCCGCGTAATTGGTGAGGTAGGCGACCGGAGCGTAGCACATCTCGAGTTCCCTGGCGAGGAAGGCCTCCGGGCACAGCGTCATCCCGACCATGTCCGCCCCCGCGCGCGCGAGGAAACGAATCTCGGCGGGTGTCTCCAGCCGGGGGCCCTCGGTGCAGGCGTACGTTCCCTTCTTGTGGATCCTCGGCCCTCGGGTCCCGCTTCGCCGGGCCGCGAGCAGGGCCTTCCGCACCGTTTCGCAGAACACGGGGAACTGCCGAAGGAATCCGATTCCCCGTCCCTCGAAAAACGTCGAAGGTCGGCAGCGGGTGAAGTCGAGAAGGTCGTCGGGCAGAGCCAGGTCGCCCGGGCGCATTCCTTTCGACAGGATCCCCGGTCCGGACCAGGCGATGATCCGCTCCACTCCCAGGGTCTTGGCCGCGAAAATGTTCGCGCGATAGTTCACGTCCGGCGCGGTCCGCTCGTAGCCGCGCTCCCCGTGGCGGGAGAGGAAGAAGTAACGGAAGTCGTCGCGTTCGAACAGGTGGATGGGGTTCGCGAACCCGAACGGAGTCCGCACGCGCCGTGTGCCCCGGAGGGTCCCGAGCGATCCTTCCGGGAGAGAGTAGGCCC
>DASUAN010000060.1:0-2821 GCA_035763765.1 Candidatus Deferrimicrobiaceae bacterium | reverse complement strand
CATCGGAAACCTCATCCAGGAACGGAACCGGCGCCTCCGGGTCTGCTACATCACGGCAGAGAAGTTCACCAACGAACTCGTCTTCTGCCTGCGGACCTACCGGATGCCCGATTTCAAGGAGAAGTACCGGAACGTCGACATGCTCCTGGTCGACGACGTCCAGTTCATCGCCGGAAAGCAGCGCACGCAGGAGGAGTTCTTCCACACCTTCAACGACCTCTACTCCTCGAGAAAGCAGATCGTCGTGTCCAGCGACAAGTTTCCCAAGGAGATCCCCGACCTCGAAGAGAGAATCCAGTCCCGCTTCGAGTGGGGGCTCGTCGCGGACATCCAGCCGCCGGACTTGGAGACGCGCCTGGCCATTCTGAACCGGAAGGCGGAAGCCGATCAGATTCCTCTGCCGCCGGACGTCTCCCTCTTTCTCGCGACGATGATCAAGAACAACATCCGCGAACTCGAGGGGTCCCTCATCCGGATCGGGGCGCACGCTTCCCTCACGAAGCGGGAGATCAACATGGACCTGGCGCGCGAGGTCCTCTCCCGCCTCCTGGAATCCTCGGGCCGCGAGATCGCCCCGGACGCCATCATCAAGGCCGTATCGGAACGCTTCAGCGTGAAGCCTTCCGACCTGCGTTCCGGGCGAAAGCACAAGGTGGTCGCCCTCCCGCGGCAGATTGCCATGTACCTCATGCGGGAGATGACCCCCTGTTCCTTCCCCGACATCGGTCAGCGCTTCGGGGGCCGAGACCATTCCACCGTCATGTACGCCGTAAAAATGATAGAGAAAAAAGCGAGAGAGGATGTATCGTTAAGAAACAGCATCGAGGCGCTGCGCAAATTGATCGCCGGATAACCCTGTGGAGGAATTGCGGAGGCATCGGTTCTCCACGGATCCCGTCGCGGCGCCCACCGGTTTTGACATGATGCGCCAGGCCATTTTCCGGAAGGAGAGAGCGAACTTCCCCATGCTTTCCACAAATCCACATGGTCTACTGCAACTACGATCTTTTCAGAAAAGAATCAGAGGAAGAAGGTGATGATGAACTTTACCGTGGACCGTGAACCGTTCGAGGGAATCCTTGCTCGCATCCAGGGAGTGGCGGAGAGACGGCATACCATGCCGATCCTGTCCCACACGCTCCTCACCGCAGGCCCGAAGGCGGGACCGACGGGAAGTCCCGGATTGACGCTGGTGGCCTCCGACCTCGAGATCGTCATCCGCTGCTCCCAATCGGTGGATGTGGTCGAAGCGGGAAGCATCGCCCTGCCGGCGCGGAAGCTCTTCGACATCGCGAAGGTCCTTCCCAAGGGACCGGTGACGGTGGTGGGGCGCGAGGGGAACTACGTGGAGATCTCCGCGGGCCGCGGCCATTTCCGTCTTGCCGGCTTGGACAGCGAGGAGTTCCCGGAGATGCCGGAACGACCGAAAGGGAAGCCCGTCCCCGTAGATTCGGAAACGTTCCGGCGCGTGGTGGATCGAGTGAGTGCTTTTGCGACGGGCGACGAGACGAGGTACAACCTGTCCGGTGTCCTTCTGGAAAAGCAGGAGGAGGAGGGGAAGTCGCTTCTTCGCATGGTTGCGACGGACGGGCATCGGCTTGCGATTGCCGACGGGGAAGTTCCGAACCTCGGGGGGCTTCTGGGGGAAAAGCGGGTCCTCGTTCCGAGAAAGGGGCTGATCGAGATCCGAAAGCTTTCCGATGGAGGACCCGGATCCCTGGAGCTGTCCGCCTCGGACAAGTTCCTCTTCGCAGGGAAGGGGGATACGGAGGTCTGGGTACGGCTGCTGGAAGCGGAGTTCCCGGATTACCGGCAGGTCGTGCCCAAGGAGAACAGGATCGTCGCCAACGTGCCGCGGAGCGCGTTCGTGGATGTCCTGAAGCGGGTAAGCGTCATGGCGCCAGACAAGGTAAACAGCGTCCGTCTTTCCTTCTCGGGAAAGCAGCTGGAAGTGTCCACCGCCAGTCCGGATCTCGGAGAGGCGCGGGACCTGTTGCCGATCGAGTACGAGGGAACCCCGGTCAAGATCGGGTTCAACGGACGCTATCTCCAGGACGCGCTCAGCGGGATCTCCGAGGATACGGTCCGCATGGAGATCAAAGACGAGGTTTCCCAGGTGATCGTGAGGCCGGCGACCGAGAAGAACTATCTCGCCATCATCATGCCGATGAGGATCCTGTAGGTCGGTGACCGGGGAAGGGGGGATCGGCTCCCTCTGCCGAGAGGGACCCCCCCGGCAGACCCCGGAAAAACCCTTTCCGCAGAAGAGATTTTCCCACCGGAGCGCAGTACGTAGTATAATTACTTAATTAATCTTCCGAAGGTAGAGTCCGGATGGCGAACCGCGCGAACAATGTCGTCCGAAACGGGAACGGCTCGGACGAGTATACCGGCGAAAACATTAAGGTTTTAAAGGGTCTGGAGGCGGTCCGGAAGCGCCCGGCGATGTACATCGGGAGCACGGACGTCCACGGCCTCCACCACCTCGTCTACGAGGTCGTCGACAACGCGATCGACGAGGCGATGGCGGGACACTGCGACGCCATCTCGGTCACCATCCACCCCGACAACTCGGTTACCGTGGACGACAACGGCCGCGGCATCCCCGTGGACGTCATGGAAGAGGAAGGCAAGTCTGCCGCCGAGGTGGTGCTGACCGTCCTGCACTCCGGCGGGAAGTTCGACCGGGAGACGTACAAGGTCTCCGGAGGTCTCCACGGCGTGGGCGTCTCCGTGGTCAACGCGCTTTCCGAGCGGTTGGAGGCGGAGGTCCGCCGGGACGGGACCATTTACCGGCTGGCCTTCTCCCGCGGACAGACGG
>DASUAN010000059.1:0-3147 GCA_035763765.1 Candidatus Deferrimicrobiaceae bacterium | reverse complement strand
CGTTCGCCTGGAGATGCCGGTCCAACAGGCCGTGCGCATCCTCGTCTCCGGGGGAATCGCCTCCCCCGAGAAGCTGCCCTCCCCCGAAAAATCGTCTTGACAATCCGTTTCCCGGGCACTTACCCTATCTGAACCATGTTTCCAGCAGCGCATGCGCGGGAGATCCTTCGACTTGCCGGACTCGCCCTACTGGGCCTACGGGGGTGCCGGCCCGCGACCGCGTGAGCGCATGACCCGATAGGAATACGCTCGGATGGCCGCGGCGACCGGCAAAGGTCCCCGCGGCTTTCTTCTTTTCAGGGCCGCCGGGAACCGCACCTCCGGCGGTTTGTTTTTCCAAGGGGGACAAAGACAAGAAAAGGAGGAGGCCATGGCGGAAAGGGTATTCATTTTCGACACGACGCTGCGGGACGGAGAGCAGGTCCCGGGAGCGAAACTGGCGAAAGAGCAGAAGGTGAAGATCGCCCGGCAGCTCGCGACGCTGGGGGTGGACATCATCGAGGCGGGGTTCCCCGCTTCCTCCCCGGGGGATTTCGAGTCGGTCCGGGCCATCGCGAAGGAGATCAAGGGAACGGTTGTGACGGGGCTCGCGCGAGCCGTCAGGAAGGACATCGACACCCTGTGGGAGGCAATACGGGTCGCCAAGCGCCCGCGGATCCATACCTTCCTCGGCACGTCGGACATCCACATCCAGAAGAAGTTCCGTTCCGACCGGGAGAAGATCCTCCAGTGGTGCGTGGACACCGTCAAGTACGCCTGCTCGCTCTGTCCCGACGTGGAGTTCTCCACCGAAGACGCGGCGCGGACGGACTTCGATTTCCTGTGCCGGACCGTGGAGGCGGTCGTGAAAGCGGGGGCGAAGACGATCAACGTGCCCGACACGGTGGGGTACGCGACCCCCCAGGAGATGGCGGACCGGATCCGGCGGCTCAAGGAGAAAGTCCCCGCGCTGGACAAGGTCATCCTCTCCATGCACTGCCACAACGACCTCGGGCTGGCGACCGCCAACACCCTGGCCGGGATCCTCGCCGGGGCGAGGCAGGCCGAGGTGACCGTCAACGGCATCGGGGAGCGGGCGGGCAACGCCGCCCTCGAGGAGGTGGTCCTGGCGATCCGCACCCGGAAGGAGATCTTCGGAAACCTCCACACCGGGGTGAACACGAAAGAGATCATGAAGACGAGCAAGATGGTCTCGGCGCTGATGGGTCTGCCCGTCCAGCGGAACAAGGCCATCGTGGGAACGAACGCCTTCGCCCACTCCTCCGGAATCCACCAGGACGGGATCATCAAGGACCGCTCCACCTACGAGATCATCCGCCCCGAGGACGTCGGGGGCTCGGCCCACACCTTCACCTTGACGGCGAGGTCCGGGAGGGCGGCGCTCAAGCACCATCTCTCGGGGCTGGGGCACAAGCTCACCGATCCTCAACTGGACACGATCTACCAGAAATTCCTCGAGCTGGCGGACAAGAAGAAGGAGGTGATGGTCGAGGATCTGGAGGTTCTCGTCCAGGAGGAGCTCTTCAAGGTTCCCGAGACGTACCGGCTGGAGCACATCCAGATTCTCTCCAGCACGCAGGCGACGCCGATGGCCGCTCTCCGCCTGCGGCGCCACGACGAGGTGATCGAAGAGGCGTCCACGGGCAACGGACCCATCGAGGCCGCCTACAAGTGCATCGAGCGGATCGTCGGGAAGAAGTTCCGGCTGATCAACTTCGGGCTGAACGCCGTCACCTCGGGCAAGGACGCCATCGGCGAGGCGACGGTCCGGATCCGGGACAACGGAACGATCTTCGCGGGGGCGGCCTCCTCCACGGACATCATCGAGGCGTCGGTCAAGGCGTACCTGAACGCCATCAACCGGTGGGTCGCCGAGGAGGAGAAGGCGAGGGCGACCCGGAAAGCGAAGGGAAAACCCCGAAAGCGGATCAGCGTCGTCTCTCCGTAACGGAGCGGCTGCTACCGCCGGGCAAGGGAGATACGCGACCTCTCACCGGTACTCTTCGCGGGGGGGCGAGAAGGCGTCGAGAGCCACCGCGCCTTCCGGCCCTGCCACGGCCTTGTGGGGGACCCCCCCCGGGACGAGATAGACCGCATTCCCGGACAGGGTGCGGGTTTCCCCGGCGACGGTCAGCTCCATTTCTCCCGAGACCATCATCCCCATCTGTTCGTGGGGGTGGGCGTGCTCCGGAACGACCGCGTTCGGCGCGAGCGTCACCAGGGAAAACATGATCTTCTCCCCCGAGGAGATCTTCGCCGTCACGCCGGGGGCGAGCTCCCTGGGGACGATCTCTTCCGGATCCCAGAATCGGTGCATCGGAACTCCTTTCTCGCCGGGTGCCGCCGGGAGGAGAAAGTTCTTTAAAAGCGTCCCGGTTCCTTGGAGATCCGCTCCATGCCTCCCATATACGGCCGGAGGGCCTCCGGAACGAGGACGGAACCGTCCTCCTGCTGGAAGTTCTCGAGGATGGCCACCACCGTGCGGCCCACGGCCAGTCCGGAGCCGTTCAGGGTATGGGCGAGGCGGGCTTTCCCCGTCCCTCCGTCGCGGAACCGGATCTTCGCCCGGCGCGCCTGGAAATCGGTGAAGTTGCTGCAGGAGGAGATCTCGCGGTACCGCTCCTGGGAGGGGATCCACACCTCGATGTCGTACGTCTTGGCGGCCGAGAACCCCAGGTCAGCGGTGCACAGCGTCACCACGCGATAGGGCAACCGGAGCCGCCGAAGGATCTCCTCCGCGTCGGCGGTCAAGGACTCGAGCTCGGCCCCGGACTCCTCGGGACGGCAGATCTTGACCAGCTCCACCTTGTTGAACTGGTGCTGGCGGATCATCCCGCGGACGTCCTTGCCGTGCGATCCTGCCTCCGCCCGGAAGCAGGGGGTGTAGGCCGTCATCTTGAGGGGGAGCGACTCGCCGGGGAGGATCTCGTCCCGGACGATGTTGGTGACCGGGACTTCGGCGGTGGGCACGAGGTAGTAATCGGTCCCGGACACATGGAACAGCTCCTCCTCGAACTTGGGAAGCTGGCCCGTCCCGAGGAAGGAGGCGGAGTTCGCCAGGAACGGCGGAAGAACCTCCGTATAGCCGTGCTCGCGGGTGTGGACGTCCAGCATGAAGTTGATGAGCGCACGCTCCATCAGGGCCCC
>DASUAN010000058.1:0-6292 GCA_035763765.1 Candidatus Deferrimicrobiaceae bacterium | reverse complement strand
GCCGAAGGGCATGCCTACAACCGGTTGATCACCGAGGACAGGACGCCGGCGACGAATCCGTTGTCGATATTGACCACGCCGACCGTGGGGGCGCAGGAGTTGAGCATCCCCAAAAGGGCGGCCACCCCCCCGAAGCTCGCTCCGTAGCCGACGCTCGTGGGAACCGCGATGACGGGCTTGTCGGTCAGCCCGCCGACCACGGAGGCAAGCGCCCCCTCCATCCCGGCCACCACGACGATCACCCGCGCGGCGAAAATCGCCTCTTTCTGCATCAGCAGACGGTGAATCCCCGCCACGCCCACGTCATAGAGCCTTTTCACGCGGTTCCCGAGGAACTCCGCGGTGATCGCAGCCTCCTCGGCGACCGGGATGTCCGACGTGCCGGCGGTGACGACGAGGATGTTCCCTTTCCCGCTCCCCTTGGCCGGAGCGGATCGGATGACGGCGCACCGGGCCTCCGGGTGGAGGGACGCCCTCCGGAAATGCTTTCGGATCGCCTTCTGTTTCTCCGGGTCGATGCGCGTGATCAGCACATCCGCGCCGCCCCTCTTCATGGCTCGGGCGATCCGGACGATCTGCGCGGCGGTCTTCCCCTCTCCCAGGATCACTTCCGGCACGCCCTGCCGGATCGACCGGTGATGATCGACGCTCGCCATCCCGAGATTCTCGAAGGGCAGGGACCGGATCTTCCGGAAAGCCGAGTCGACGGAAGCCTTCCCCTCGGCCACCTGCCTCAGCAGCTGCTTCAGCATGTTTTCGGTCAATCCGACCCCTCCCAGGGCTCCATCCCGAGCCCTTCCTCCTCATCCTCGGCGAACGGGGAGCCGGGCGGCCGTTCCGTGAGACGCACCCGCACTTCCTTCACCGCCCGCTCGGAGGCCGCCGACACGGTAAACTCGGCCCCCGGAACGGTAAAGGATTCCCCCTCCGCGGGAATCCTCCCCGCGAGGGAGATGAGCATCCCTCCCACCGTCGAATAGTCCCCCTTCGGAAGGGAGACGCCCATCGCTTCCTCGAATCGGCCGACCTCCATCCTTCCGGGGACGAGAAACTCGCCGGACGCGGTTTTCCTATAATATTCGATCCCCCGGTCGTATTCATCCTCGATCTCTCCGACGACCTCCTCGACGACGTCCTCGGCGGTGACGATCCCGGATACCCCGCCATATTCATCGACGACGACGGCGAAGGAGGTCCCCGCCTCCTGGAATTTGCGCATCAGCTCGTCGATCGGCATCAGCTCGGGAACATAGAGGGCCTTCCGCATGAGCGGCCGGATCGGAGCGTCCGGAGGCTGGCCCACGGTGTCGATCACGTGGAGGAACCCGACCACGTGGTCGACCCGGTCCCGATACACCGGGTAGCGGGAATAGCCGCTCAAGGAAGCGAGCGCCGCGACATCCCGGCAGGTGCCCGTCTCCGGGAGGGCCACGACATGCACGAGGGGGCGGAAGATGTCCACGACCTTCTTCTCCCCGAAATGGAACACCCGGCGCACCATCGTGCGCTCATGGGGCTCCACGTCCGATCCGGGGTGGCTCATCTGCAGGATGAGACGCAGCTCCTCCCGGGTGACCATCCCATGGAGCGGAGGGACCCCGCCGAACGGCCGGGACAGGACGCGGGCGAGGAAAGCCATGACGAAGACGAGCGGGTAGAGCACCCCCTGGGCGAACCAGATGAACCGGGCGGCGGGGCCGGCCAGCCGATCCGCCCGGGGCTGGGCGAAGCTCTTGGGCACGACTTCCCCGAAGAGGATCACCAGCGGGGTAATGACGCCGATGGCGATCCACGCCGCACGATCCCCGTAGCGCGGGAGAAAATGGGAGGTGGTGAGGACCGTTCCCAGCACGACGAAGAGGTTCGTCCCCGTCAGCGTGGTGGCGAGTGCGCGGTCCGGGTGCTTAAGCAGACTGAGGGCGGTCGTGGCCCCGCGCTCCCCCCGACGCGACCGGTCGGCAAGTTTGTGCCGGTCCGCGGAGATGAGAACCATCTCCGCGCCGGTGAACAACCCCTCCATGAAAAGGCAGAGCGCGATGGCGAGGTAGAGATTCACGTCTTCAGTCCGTCCCTTCCGCAATGTTGCGCACGCCGACCTCGACGATGCGGATCCCTCTCACCCTCTCTACCGTGAACCGGAGGGGGCCGAGAACGATCCAGTCGCCCCGATTCGGAAGCCGGCCGAACTCGTGGAGGAGCAGGCCCGCCACCGTGTCCCACTCCTGATCGGGAAGGGCCGCGGAAAAGGCCTCGTTGAACCGGTGGATGGGCATCTTCCCGAGAACCCGCCACGATCCATCCGGCCGCAGAAGCAGTTCCTCCTCCTCCCGGTCGTGCTCCTCCCGGATCTCCCCGAAGAGTTCCTCGAGCACGTCCTCGAGCGTCACGACCCCGACGATGTTCCCGAATTCGTCGACGACGAGCGCGAGGTGCACCTTCAGCCGCTGGAACTCCTGCAACACCAGCGGAAGCTTCTTGGAGGAGGGAACCACGAACAAGGGTTTCAGCAGGTCCGCCAGCGGCAGGACCCCCACCCCGTCCGCCAACGGGCGCAGCAGGTCCTTCAGATAGAGAACGCCGATGACCTCCCTCCGATCCCCCCGGTAGACGGGAATCCGGGAGCGGCGGTACTTCCGGGACTGCGCCAGGAGCTCCTGGCGGGAAATATCGACGGGCACCATGAACACGTCGGCGAGCGGCGTCATGATCTCGCCCGCCCGCTGGTCGGTCAACTCGAAGATGTTGTGGATGAGCTCCCGCTCCCCGGGCTCAAGGATCCCGTTCTCGCCGACGATGTCCACGAGGGACCGGAACTCCCGCTCGGTGAGCGCCTCCCTTCTCCCCCCGATCTCCTCTCCTCCCAGCACGCGCAGAATCCCCGCGGCCATCTTCTCCATGAGGAACCTCACGGGCGCGATGATGCGGGAGAAAAGAAGGAACGGCCTGGCGGCGAAGAGGGAAAACGATTTCGCTCTCGGCCAGACGATGCACTTTGGGGTGATGTCCCCCAAAATCAGGATGCCGAAGGTGCCGGCCGCGAGCGCGACCATCTCTCCGTGCGCCGGGAGGATCGGGATCAGGAGAGCGGCGAGCAGAGAAGAGATGGAGACGTTGACGAGCTCGTTGCCGATGAAGATCGTCGCGATCAGCCGGCTCGGCGCCTCGAGCATCTTCCCGATCGCTCCTGCGATCGGGTTCCCCTCCTTTTTCCACTTCAGGAGGTCGACGCGCCGAAGCGCGAAGAACGCCGTCTCCGTCGCCGAAAAGAAGGCCGACGCGACGAAGAGCAAGGGAAGAAGAAGCCATTCCATGGGCGGGGTCATCTCCTCCCGCGTCCGGTTTTTCGGCGAGAGGCGGCAAAGTGGGAAAACCCCCGCGGAAGGAGGGCGGTTTCCACCCACGACCCGTCGGCTCTCCGGAGGCGCACGCCGGGAGCTCGCGTCACCATTCCGATGGGAATGACCCGCGCGGGGAAGGTCCGCCCTGCCCTGCGGAAGGCGTCATACCGCTGGGGGCGGACGGTCATCAGCAGTTCGTAATCCTCTCCTCCCGAGAGGAAGGCGATGGCGGGATCCTCTCCGAGCTCGGCGGCCGCCTTCCGGAACATTCCCGAAAATCGGAACGCCCGCTCATCGAGAACGGCCCCCATCCGCTCCCCCTCGAGGAGGTGGTCGAGGTCGGAGAGGATCCCGTCGCTCACGTCGATCATCGCGGAGACCGCGCCGCATCTCGCGGCGGCCGCTCCTTCCTTCAGCCGGGCCTCCGGGAGCAGATGCCGCCGCATCGCCTCCCTCCTCCATCCGGCCGGGTGTTCCGGGCGCCCGGACGAAAGCAGCCGCAAGCCCAGATACGACCAGCCCGGCTCCCCCGTCACGAAGAGGAGATCCCCGGGCCTCGCCCCGCTGCGCAGCACGGGCCTCCCCCGAACGATCTTTCCTACGACGGTCAGGGAGAGCACGATCCGATCGCCCCGACAGGTATCCCCCCCCAGGAGCCGGATCCCGGACGGGCGCCCGGCGCGAGCCATGCCCTGGAAGATCTTATCGAGGAGCCGGACCGGGGTGTCGGGAGGAGCGGCGAGCGAGACGAGGTAACCGAGGGGGGACGCCCCCATGGCCGCGAGGTCGGAGAGATTGGCCATGAGAGCCCGCCAGCCGACCTCCTCGGGGCGGAAATACCGCAGGTCGAAATGGGTCCCTTCCACGAGCATGTCCGTGGACAGGGCGACCTTTCCCGCCCGAAGCGGGAGAACCGCGGCATCATCGCCGATGCCCGTCTCCCCCGGGTTCACCGGTCCGCCGAACCGTCTCCTCACGTGATCGATGAACCCGAACTCCCCGACGTCGCGAAGCTTCGCCGGGTATGGGTCGATGTCCTTCACGACCTCTTCTGCACTCCCAATGCCGCTGCGCGGCGCCTCGCCGCCACATCGGCCTTTCCGCCCGCCGCCTTCGCGCGGAACGGATTCTTCTTCAGCGCCTGGGAGACCACATCATCCATATTGTTGACCAGGAGGAACCGGAACCGTCTCGCTTCGCCGCGCGGGATGTCCTCGATGTCCTTCCGGTTCTGCTCGGGCACGATGACCTCGGTGATCCCCGCCCGCAGCGCCGCCAGGGCCTTCTCCCTCAGCCCCCCGATCGGAAGCACCCGCCCCCGGAGAGTGATTTCTCCCGTCATCGCCACCTCACGCCGGACGGGGATGCCCGTCAGCGAGGAGATGAGCGCGGTGGCGATCGTGATGCCGGCGGACGGCCCGTCCTTCGGGATCGCTCCCGCAGGAACGTGGATGTGAATGTCGTATTTCGCGTGAAAGTCCTTCGGCAGGCCGAGGCGTGCGGCCCGGGACCGCGTATACGTGATGGCGGCCTGGGCGCTTTCCTTCATCACTTCCCCGAGCGACCCGGTGATGGTGACGCTCCCCTTCCCTTTGACGAGGGAAACCTCGATGAACAGGATGTCGCCGCCGGTCGGGGTCCACGCCAGGCCCGTCGCCACGCCGACTTCGTCCCTTTCTCCTTCCGTTTCGGGAAGGTACTTCGGGACTCCGAGGAACTTCGAAAGATTCCGGTGGGTCACCGTGAACGGCCCCTTCTCCCCCTGCGCGATCCTGCGCGCCGCTTTCCGGCAGATGGTGGAGATCTCGCGCTCGAGGTTCCGCAGACCGGCCTCCCTCGTGTACTGGTGAATGATCGCCAGGATCGCCTTGTCCGTCGCCTTTACCCTTTTTTCGGAAATCCCGTTCTCCTCCTTTTGTCGGGGGAAGAGGAACTGCTTGGCGATCGCGAGCTTGTCGACGTCGGTGTACCCCGAGATCTGGATCACCTCCATCCGGTCCTTGAGGGCGGGCGGGATGGGGTCGATGATATTCGCCGTGGTGATGAACATCACCTTCGACAGGTCGAAGGGAACGTTCAGGTAGTTGTCGCTGAAGGAGAAGTTCTGCTCGGGGTCGAGCACCTCGAGGAGAGCCGCGGAGGGATCGCCCCGGAAGTCCGCTCCCACCTTGTCGATCTCGTCGAGCATGAAGATCGGGTTCCTCGTGCCCGCCTGCTTCATCCCCTGGACAATGCGGCCGGGGAGCGCCCCGACGTAGGTCCGCCGGTGCCCGCGGATCTCGGCCTCGTCGCGGATCCCGCCGAGGGACATCCGGACGAACTTGCGTCCCATCGCCCGGGCGATCGATTTCCCGAGGGAGGTCTTCCCCACGCCGGGGGGACCGACGAAGCAGAGGATCGGCCCCTTCGCCTTGTCCTTGAGCTTCCGGACCGCAAGATACTCGAGGATCCGTTCCTTGACCTTGTCGAGGTCGTGGTGGTCCTCATCGAGGATCTTCTTGGCCTTGGCGATATGGATGTTGTCCTTCGTCTCCTTTTTCCACGGGAGTTCCACCATCCAGTCGAGGTACGTCCGGACCACCGAGGACTCCGCGGAGTCCGGGTGCATCCCCTCCAGGCGCCGAAGCTGCTTCTCGGCCTCCTTTGCGACCTCCTCGGGCATCCCCGCCTTCTGGATCTTCTCCCGGAGCTCCTCCATCTCCTCCGACTTGCTGTCGATGTCGCCGAGCTCCTGTTTGATGGCCTTCATCTGCTCCCGGAGGAAATACTCCCGCTGGCTCTTGGACATCTCCTCCTTGGCCTGGTTCTGGATCTTCGCCTGCATCTCCGCGAGCTGGAGCTCGCGCGAGAGGAGGTTGTTGACCATCTTCAGCCGGGCGACGGGATCGCCCTCCTCGAGGACGCCTTGGGCCTCCTCGAGCTTCAGCCGGAGGTTGCTCGCCACGAGATCGGCC
>DASUAN010000057.1:0-5791 GCA_035763765.1 Candidatus Deferrimicrobiaceae bacterium | reverse complement strand
CCGAGGAGAAGATCCGGCTCTTCGAGGAGGTAGCCAGCCGGATGAGGGGGGTGTCCTCCGCATGGCATGCGTAACAGGCCTCGGCCTTCTTGTCCACCATCGTTCCCAGTTCGGTCTTCAAGGTCGAGAAGAGGATTTTCCCTTCGCTGCCGTAGATCCGCACCTTTTCGATCCCCTCCTGCTCCGCGATGGTCTCCATGATCTGGTATGCGTTCTCCTTGCGGTTCCTGATCATGTCGGACTGGATCGACTTTTTGATCGTCTCGCTGAGCTGGGAGGCGTTCTGCAGGATCGTTTCGTCGATGTGTCTTGCCTGGATGTCCAGGTAGAGGAACGTGAAGAGTCCGTTGACCGCCAGGGTGGTGAAGGCGACGGACAAGATGATCTTGAACTCGATGCTCTTGTACCACTTCGTGCCGCTCCCGTCTCTCGGGGCGTATGGGCGGGTCCTCCTTCGGCCGCGGGGTCTTTTGGAAGCGATCCCGAACGGCAGAGGTGTCGGATCCATGTGCATTCTGCGGCTCCATTCCGGTGCGTTGCCCGGGACTTCCGCGAATGGCACGATGCGGGAACGCGTCGATCGATCTTGTATGCAGTATACGCTTCAGGGAGGAGAAAACAAGCGGGGGCTGCGCTTCCCGGCCTCAGCGCGGGCCGGAGGGGCTCTCCCCCTCCTTCGCCCAGAACAGGAGGTCCAGGAGAAGAAGGAAAACTCCGATGGTGATCCCGATGTCGGCCACGTTGAAGGCGGGCCAGTGGTGACGATGCCAATGGAAGTCGAGGAAGTCGACCACGTATCCGAACCGGGCCCGGTCGATCAGGTTCCCGAGGGCGCCCCCCAGGATGAGGCCCAGACCGAAGGGGGCGGGCCCCCGGTGCGGCAGGAAATAGATGTAGGCGAGCAGGCTCGCGATGGCGAGCAGGGTGGCCACGATGAGCAGGGGGTTCACCCATTTCGGGTTGAGGTTGGACAGGAGTCCGAACGCGACGCCGGTGTTCCGGACGTGGACGATATGGAAGAAGTTCACGGAAACCGCCTTCGCTTCGTACAGGCCGAAATGGGCCGTGATCCAGGCCTTGGACCACTGGTCCGCGATCGTGAGGATCACGGCGGCCAGGGCAGGCAAGGCGAATGGGCGGAGTTTCGGCAAGGAGGACTCAGGTCCGGGTCGCGGAGGCGCAGCGGTGGCAGAGCCCGGGGCTGGAGGGCGCGGTCCCGACCTCCGGGGTGTGGTTCCAGCAGCGCTCGCATTTTCCCCAGGGGGCTTTTTCCACCTGGGCGGCGAAGCCCGGGAAGACGGAGCTCCGGTGCGCGCCGGGGTCGGACACCTCCCCGACCCGAAGGCCGGACACGATCAGGACTTCCCGGAGTTCCCGGAGACGGTCTTCGAACAGGTCGGTGAACGGCCCCGCAGAGACGGTGACGAGCGCGTCCTGGTCGCTCCCGATCCGTTTCTCCTTTCTCGCCGCCTCGAGCGGCTTGGCGATCTCGGAGCGGACGGCCAGAATCCGCTCCCACCGCGCCGCGATCTCGTCCCCCCCGGGCCAATCCTTCGGCTCGGGCAGGTCCATCAGGAAGACGCTTTCCGGCTTCCCGGGGAACTCCGGCAGAGATCCCCAGGCCTCCTCCGCGGTGAAGGAGAGGACGGGGGCGATGAGGGTCAGGAGCCCGCGGGCGATCTCGAACAGCGCGGACTGTCCGGACCGGCGGGCCGGGTCGTCCGGGGGGGAACAGTAGAGACGGTCCTTGAGCACGTTCAGGTAGAAACTGGACAGGTCCACCGAGCAGAAGTTGTTCACCGAGTGGAAGATGACGTGGAACTCGTAGTGGTCGTACGCCTTCCGGACCTTCCCCGCGAGGCGATGGAAAAGGATGAGGGCGTACCGGTCCATCTCCTCCATCCGTTCGTACGGGACCGCGTCGCGGTCGGGGCGGAAGTCGTGGAGATTTCCCAGCAGGTAGCGGATCGTGTTCCGGATCTTCCGGTAGGCCTCGGTCAGCCGGTCGAGGATGTCGTTCGAGATCCGGATGTCGTCCCGGTAATCCTCCGCGGCCACCCAGAGCCTCAGGATCTCGGCCCCGTGCTTGCGGATGATCTCCTCGGGGGCGACGACGTTCCCCTTCGACTTGTGCATCGCCTCCCCCTTCCCGTCCACGACGAACCCGTGGGTGAGGACGGCCCGGTACGGGGCGACCCCCCGGGTTCCGACGGCCGCCAGGAGGGTGGAGTGGAACCATCCGCGATGCTGGTCGGACCCTTCGAGGTAGAGGTCCACGGGCACGCCGAGATTCTCCTTCCCCTCGCACACGCAGGCGTACGAGACGCCGGAATCGAACCAGACGTCGAGGATGTCGGTCTCCTTCCCGAACGTCCCCCCGCCGCAGGAGGGGCAGGAGGTTCCGCGGGGGAGCAGATCCGATACCTCCCGGTTGAACCAGGCGTCCGCCCCCTCCCGCTCGAAGAGCCGGGCGACGTGGTCGATCAGTTTCCGGTCGAGAAGGTGGTGCCCGCACGACTCGCACCGGAAGATGGCGATCGGCACCCCCCAGGCCCGCTGGCGGGAGATGCACCAGTCCGGCCGGTTCGCGATCATCCCCTCGATCCGCTCCTGCCCCCAGGCGGGGATCCACCTCACCTTCCGGATCTGGTCGAGGGCCTTCCGGCGCAGTTCCGTCGTCTCCATCGAGATGAACCACTGCTTCGTCGCCCGGAAGATGACCGGCTGCTTGCATCGCCAGCAGTGGGGATAGGAATGCGTCACCCGGTCCTCCTTCAGGAGGGCACCGGCCTGGGCGATCCTCTCGTTCACGCGCGGGTTCGCCTCGAAGACCTGCATCCCGCCGAAATCGGGGACGTCGGGCGTGAACCGCCCGTCGTCGTCGAGCGGCGCATAGATCGCAAGCCCGTACTTGAGCCCCGTCTCGTAATCCTCCCGGCCGTGGCCGGGGGCGGTGTGGACGCACCCGGTCCCGGCCTCGAGCGTGACGTACTCCCCCAGCACGAGGAGGGAATCGCGTTCGAGAAAGGGATGGCGGCAGCGCAGCCTGTCCAGATGGGCGGCCCCGAAGACCGCCAGCCGTTTCGCCCGTGCCAGCCCGATCTCTGCGGCGAACCGTTCCGCCAATCCTTCCGCCACGATGTACGTCTCGCCGTCCGCTTCGAGGGCGACGTAGGGGTATTCCGGGTGGAGCGCGATCCCGAGATTCGATGGGATCGTCCATGGAGTGGTCGTCCAGATGACGAAGAACACCCGTTTCCCCGCGAGGGCGGGGTGGATCCTCTCCGGCGGATCGGCAAAGGGGAACTTCACGAAGATCGAGGGGGAGGTGTGGTCGGCGTACTCGACCTCGGCTTCCGCGAGGGCGGTCCGGCAGGTCAGGCACCAGTACACCGGTTTCGTCCCCTTGTACACCGCGCCCGTCTCCACGAACCGGCCGAACTCCCGCAGGATCCCGGCCTCGTAGTCGAACGTCATGGTGCGGTAGGGATTCTCCCAGTCGCCCAGGACCCCGAGGCGGCGGAACTCCTCCCGCTGGATGTCGATGAACTTGGCGGCGTAGTCCCGGCAGAGGCGGCGCTTCTCCGCGGTGGGGATCGCCTCTTTCGAATCTCCCAGGGCCTTGTCCACCTGGTGCTCGATCGGAAGGCCGTGGCAGTCCCACCCGGGGACGAACTCGGCCCAGGCGCCGGCCATCGCGCGGTACTTGACGATGATGTCCTTGAGGAGCTTGTTGAGGGCGTGTCCGATGTGGATGTGCCCGTTCGCATAGGGGGGGCCGTCGTGGAGAACGAACTTCGCATTTCCCCGGCGCCTTTCCACCATCCGGCGGTACAGTCCCCCGTCTTCCCACCGGGCAAGGATCTCCGGCTCGCGCTGCGTCAGGTTCGCACGCATCGGGAATCCGGTCTGCGGGAGGTTCAGCGTGTTTTTATAGTCCATGGGATCTCCTTATATCATTGGAAGAGGTTGTCGAAAAAGTCGAGAATCCCGCGCCACCCCTTGCGCACCGTGTCCACGAGCGGGTGGGAGGGGTGGAGCGGGCACGTCTCCTTCGGGACGAGGTCGTCCGGGAACGCCTCCGGGAAGGGGTCGGGGCAGGCGGATGTCGCCAGAAGCCCGGACTCGGGGTCGATTTCCGCGACCGTGATTCCCTGCGGCGCGCCGAAGGCGTACCTCCCCCCGGCCGGGTACAGCGCTTTCATGAATTTCGCCCAGATGCGAAGCGCCCCGGAGGCCCCGGTGAGCCCCGTCGTTCCACCGGAGTCCCGTCCCACCCAGACCACGCACACCAGGTCGGGGGTGTAGCCCGCAAACCAGGAGTCCCGGTAATCGTCCGTGGTCCCGGTTTTCCCTGCGGCGGGGAAATCGATCCCGGCGAGGCGGACGGCGCGTCCCGTCCCGCGATCGAGGACCCCTTCCAGCGCATAGGTGACGAGATAAGCCGCCCGGGGGTCTACTTCCTGTTCCCGTGCCGGCATCTCCGACCGCAGGAGATCCCCTTCGCTGTCGGTGACCGCGTGGAGGGGGAAGGGGTGAAACCGGGTTCCCCCGGACGCGAACGTGGCATAGGCGTACGCCAGTTCGAGCGGCGACACCTCGAAACTCCCCAGAGCCAGGGAGGGGACGGGAGTGATCGGGCTTGCCACCCCTGCGTCCCGGGCCGCCGCGATCACCTCCGGCAGGCCGATGTCGAGCGCGAGTCTCACCGCGGCGGTATTCACCGACTCTTCGATCACCCTTCGGACCGAGATCTCCCCGAACTCTTTCTGCTCGAAGTTCACCGGGGTCCACCGGCCGTCCCGCGTTTCCACGGAAACCGGCTCCCCCGAGATCCGGCTGGCAAGCGTGATTTCCCCCTTGCCGTTGACCGCCTGCTTCATGGCCGCGAGAAGCACGAACGGTTTGAATGCGCTTCCCGGCTGGCGCCTGGCGTCGACGGCGCGATTGAACTGGGTCTCTCCGTAGTTGCGCCCCCCCACCATCGCGGTGAGTTCGCCGGTCGCCGGATCGACGGCGACGAGCGCCGCCTGGAGCGGCTCCTGTTCCCTGCCGGCGGAACCCTTCCCCCGCTCCATTTCGGCAAGCCCTTGGGCCACGGCCTTTTCCGCCGCGGACTGGTGCACCGGATCGAGGGAGGTGTAGAAGCGGTAACCGGTTCGGGAGAGTCTTTCCGCCCCGAGGGTCTCCTCGGCAACCCGCTCGAGGTAGTCGACGTAATACTCTGCGGTCTTCACGGGAACCCGGCGCGGGTTCGTCCGCACGGGGGTGCGGCTTGCCCGGCGCTCCTCGTTCCCCGGGATCATCCCGAGGGCGGCCATTCGCGAAAGGACCCAGTTCCTGCGCTCCCGGGAGTTGTCGACCATGTGGAGGGGGGAGTAGCGGTTGGGCGACCGGATGATGCCGGCGAGCAGGGCGGCCTCCTCGAGGGTCAGGTCGCCGACGCTCTTGGAGAAGTAGAAATCCGCCGCATCCGCCACCCCGTAGATCCCGCGCGGACCTTCCTGGCCGAAATAGATCTTGTTCAGGTACGCCTCGAGGATCTGTTCCTTGGTGAAGCGGGCCTCGATGAGCACCGCGAGCTCGGCCTCCCGGATCTTCCGCCAGAAGCTTCGTTTCGGCGAGAGAAAGAAGTTTTTCGCGAGCTGCTGGGTGATGGTGGATCCCCCCTGCACGATCCGCATCCGCCGCAGGTTCGTCCCCAGGGCCCGGAGGATCCCGATCAGGTCGATGCCGAAGTGGGAGTAGAATCGAGCGTCTTCCGCGGCGAGCACCGCGTTCTGTAGGTGCC
>DASUAN010000056.1:0-4794 GCA_035763765.1 Candidatus Deferrimicrobiaceae bacterium | reverse complement strand
GCCTGGTCGACCGTCAGGTCGAGTACGTCCGCGACCGTCTTCCCTTTGTAGGTGATCTCGAGCGTCTCGCGGCCGTACCGCTTCCCCCGGCAGACCTCGCACGTCACGTAGACGTCCGGCATGAAGTGCATCTCGATCTTGATGATCCCTCCCCCCTCGCAGGCCTCGCACCGGCCCCCCTTGACGTTGAACGAGTACCGCCCGGGCCGGTACCCCCGCGCCTTGCTCTCCGGGAGCATCGCGAAGAGGTCCCGGATCGGGGTGAAGGCCCCCGCGTAGGTCGCCGGGTTCGACCGGGGGGTCCGGCCGATCGGCGACTGGTCGATGTTGATCACCTTGTCGACGAGGGGAAGGCCCTCGAGGGAGGCGAACGCCCCGGGCCGCTCCCGGGAGCCGTAGATCTTCTGGGCGAGCGCCCGGAAGAGGGTATCGAGCACCAGCGTCGACTTCCCCGAGCCGGAGACGCCGGTGACGCAGGTGATGACCCCCAGCGGAAAGGAGACGTCGATCTCCTTCAGATTGTTCGCCGTGCAACCGCGAAGCGTCAAAACGTTTCCGTTGGGGCGCCGCCGCCCCGCGGGGACCGGAATCCCCCGCTTCCCCGACAGGTAGAGGGCGGTGAGGGACGCCTCGCTGGCGAGGATCTCCTCGGGCGTCCCCGCCGTGACGACGTGTCCGCCGTGCTCTCCCGCGCCGGGGCCCATGTCGATCACGAAGTCCGCCTGGCGGATCGTCTCCTCGTCGTGCTCGACCACGAGGACCGTGTTCCCCATGTCCCGCAGCTGCTTCAGGGTGTCGAGCAGCCGCCGGTTGTCCCGCTGGTGCAGCCCGACGGACGGCTCGTCGAGGATGTAGAGGACGCCCATGAGCTGCGAGCCGATCTGCGTGGCCAGCCGGATCCGCTGCCCCTCGCCCCCCGAGAGGGTGGAGGAGGCCCGGTCGAGGGAGAGGTAGTCGAGCCCCACGTTCGCGAGGAAGGAGAGGCGCGACCGGATCTCCTTCAGGATCCGCGCGGCGATCTGCTCCTCCCGGGCCGACAGGGACAAGTTCCCGAAGAACGCCAGGGACTCCTCGATGGAAAGCCGGGTGACCGCGTCGATCCCCCGGCCTCCCACCGTGACGCACAGCGCCTCCTTCTTCAGCCTCGCGCCTCCGCACGCCCGGCACGGGCGGTTGTTCATGTACCGGGAAAGCTCCTCCCGCACCCCTTCCGAGTCGGTCTCCCGGTACCGCCGCTCCAGGTTCCCGATCACGCCCTCGAACGGCTTCCGGAAGGAGTAGCGGCGCTCCCCGTCCTCCAAAAAGAAGCGCACCGGCTCGCTGCCCGACCCGGAAAGGAGCACCTCCTGGACGCGGGCCGGGAGCCTTCCGAACGGCTCCGTGAGGGAGAACCCGTAGTGGGCCGAGAGCGCCTCGAGCATCTGGTAGTAGAAGATCGTCGTCCGCCGGCTCCAGGGAGCGATCCCCCCCTCCCGGATGCTCTTTCCCTTGTCGGGGACGATCAGGTCGGGGTCGAAGTAGATGGTCGACCCCAGTCCGTCGCATTCCGGACAGGCCCCGTGGGGGCTGTTGAAGGAGAAGAGCCGGGGGGTGATCTCGGGGTAGCTCACGCTGCAGTCGGGGCAGGCGAACTTCTCGCTGTAGAGGGGGCCGTTCCCCTTTCCGTCGACGATGCGCACCAGCCCGTCGGCGAGGGAGAGGGAAAGGGCGACGGAATCGGAAAGGCGGCCCCGGGCGCTCTCCGAGATCCGGATCCGGTCGACCACCACCTCGATGTCGTGCTTTCTCTTCTTGTCGAGGACGATCTCCTCGTCCAGGGTTTTCGCCTCGCCGTCCACGATCACCCGGGAGAACCCGTCCCGTGCGAGCCTGGCGAGCTCTTTCCGGTACTCCCCTTTCCGCCCCCGGACGATCGGAGCCCGCACCTGCACCCGCTCCCCCTCGCCCATCCCCATCACGGCATCGACGATCTGGGAGACGGTCTGCTGGCGGATCTCCCGCCCGCAGGAGGGGCAGTGGACGACCCCGACGGAGGCGTACAGGAGCCGCAGGTAGTCGTAGATCTCGGTGACGGTCCCTACCGTGGAGCGCGGGTTCTTGCTGACCGACTTCTGTTCGATGGAGATGGCGGGGGAGAGCCCCTCGATCGCGTCGACATCGGGTTTTTCCATCTGCTCGAGGAACTGGCGGGCGTAGGCGGAGAGGGACTCGACGTACCGGCGCTGTCCCTCGGCGTAGATCGTGTCGAAGGCGAGCGACGACTTCCCCGATCCCGAGACCCCGGTGATCACGACGAGGCGGTCCCGGGGGATCACGACGTCGATGTTTTTCAGGTTGTGCTCGCGCGCGCCGCGCACGAGGATCCGGTCGAGCGCCACGGCCTCTACCCCCTGGCGGCGGCCATCCCCGCGGCCATGCGGATGGCGGCGAGAAGGCTCCGCGGGTTTGCCACGCCCTTCCCCGCGATGTCGTAGGCGGTGCCGTGGTCGACCGAGGTGCGGATGACGGGAAGCCCCATCGTCACGTTCACTCCGTCCTCGAAGTGTACGAGCTTCAGGGGGATGAGCCCGTGATCATGGGTCATCGCCACGACCACGTCGAACTCCCCCCGGTACGCGCGATAAAAGACGGTGTCCGGGGGGTAGGGACCCGACGCGTCGATGTTCTCCCTGCGGCAGGCGGCGACCGCCGGCGCCACGATCGTTTCCTCCTCGTCCCCGAACAAGCCCCCTTCTCCCGCGTGCGGGTTCACCCCGGCCACGGCGATCCGGGGGGCGTCCGTTCCCATGTACTTCCGGAAAAAATCGTGCGTGATCCGGACGGTACGTTCGATGACGGGAGGCGAAAGAAGTTCCAGGGCCTTCCGCAAGGAGACGTGGATGGTCGCCAGCGCGACGCGCAGGCGGTCGCCGGCGAGCATCATGGCCACCTCCGCGCCGCCGCACAGGTGCGCCAGGAACTCGGTGTGCCCGGGGAAGTTGACCCCGGCCGCCCTCAGCCCCTCCTTCGTGATCGGGCAGGTGACCACGGCGTCGATTCCGCCCGCAAGCGCATCCCCGGCCGCCTCGCGGATGTAGTCCGCCATCGCGCGGGACCCCGGCTTCGTCATGTTTCCGAACGGCACCTCGTTCGGGTCCAGCGCCGAGAGCGGGCGGACGGCGATCCGCCCCGGCCCGGGCTCGCCGCCCGGGACCGCCTCGACCGTTTTTCCCAGGACGGACGCCGCCCGGAGGAGGATGCCGGCGTCCCCGTACACCACGGGCCGGCAGAGGGCAAGGATCTCGGGGGAAAGAAGCGCGAGGACGGCGATCTCCGGGCCGATTCCCCCCGGGTCCCCCATGGTGACGGCGATCCTCGGCAGTTCCGCCTTTCCCAATGCGCTTCCCTTACTTCCCCATCCCTACAGCCGGATGTCGATCGTGGCGGCTTTCTTGAGCTCCACCAGGGTATCGGCGAACGCCTTCTCGCTGCGCCGGTCCACCAGTTCCTCCCCGAGGGAAGCCTTCACGGCGGAAAATTCCGGAAGCGTGCCCCCCCGACGCTCGAGCACCTTGACCAGGTACACCCCCGCCTCCGAGAAGATGGGGGGAGAGGTCCCCTGGGTCCGCAGTCGGTGGACCTCCTTCCCGATCTCCGGGAGGAGGTCCTCCGTCTTCACGAAATCGGACGAGAGGACGGCGATCCCGGGAACGACGGACGAGAGCAGGTCGGACGCCTCCGCAAGCGTCATGCCGGTGCGGACGTACTCCGAGGCCCGCTGGGAGGCGATCCGGATCCGGACGCCTTCGTCGCCCCCCGTCCCCGCTTCCGGAAACGGGAGGAAGAGCGTCTCGAGACGCACCTCGGCCCCGATCAGAAACCTCTCCGCGTTCTCCTCGAAATACGCCCTCGTCTCTTCCTCCGTAACGGTGACCTCTCGGATCTTCTTCGCCCGGACGATCGACCCGCGCTCCATCTGCCACCGGATGCGCCTCCGGTACCCCGGCAGGGTCAGTCCCTCCCGCTCCAGCGCCGCCTGGAAGTCGGCCTCGGACAGCTGGTTCGTCTTCCGGACCGATTCCAAGGCGCGGTCGACTTCGGCCTCGGTGACGGGCTGACCGATCTTCTCCAGTTCCTGGTGCACCAGAACCGACTCGATCAGCGACTCGAGCCCCTGGAGAATGCGGTCGCGATCCTTCTCTTCCCGAAGGTAGATGTCGGCGTCCCCCTCCGGAATCCCAAGCGCCTCCGCCACCCACTCCCGAAACTCGGAGAAGGTGATCGGCTCGTCGTTCACCACCGCGACGACGCCGTCGACGATTCTCGCCCATGCCCCCTTCGCCATCACGGCGAAAAGAAGGGAGAAGACCAGCGCGGACAGGACCTTTTTTGCGCTCACTTCCGTTCCTCCGACAGCTTCGCGAGGATCCCTTCCTGGATCTGGACTTCCGCCTTGGCGACCTGCGCGTCGAGCCAGGAACGGAAGGCCGCTTCCCTTCGCCGACGTTCCAGCTCCTGGCGGATCTCCGGCGCCTTCTCGCCGTAGGATAAGGACCCGGAGGGGGATTTCTGCACCACCAGGAAAAGGCTGTGCGTCTTGTCCCGGGGGATCACACGGCTCACGCCGCCCGCCGGGAGCTGGAACAGCTCCGCGGCGACCTCCCCCGGCAGCTCTTCCCGGGTGAGAAATCCCAGGTCGGCGTCGATCGGAGGGCCCTCCCCCGAGGAGAACCGCTTCGCCACGTCGTCCGGAGAAGCCCCTCTCACGATCTTCTCCCGAGCCCCGGCGGCCTCCTCCGGGGATCCGAAAAGGAG
>DASUAN010000055.1:0-6236 GCA_035763765.1 Candidatus Deferrimicrobiaceae bacterium | reverse complement strand
GTCTTCATCGACAGAGAAGGGGGGATCCGGCTGGGCGACTGCGAGTCCTTCAGCCGGAAGTTCGCGGCGATTCTCGATGTGGAGGATCCGATCCCGGGACCATACTCTTTGGAGGTTTCCTCTCCGGGGGTGAATCGAAGGCTGAGACAGCCGAAGCATTTCGCCGTGTGCAAGGGGAGGCGGGTTCGGATCTCCCTGTCGGCTCCCGTCGAGGGGAGCAGGAATTTCCGGGGAGTTCTGACGGGCAGCGACGCGGAAGGAATCGAACTGGAACGGGACGGCAGGACCTTCCGCCTGCCGTACCGGCTGATGCGCAAGGCGAACCTCGACGTCACGCAGGAAGACCTATTCGGAAAAGGAACGAGGAAACGATGATTCTGGACATCGCCCAAATTATCGCCCAGCTGGGAAAGGAAAAGGGGATCGACCGGAGCGTGATCGTCGGTGCGATCAAGGACGCCCTCGAGACCGCGGCGAGGAAGAAGTACGGGATGAGCAAGAGCCTCGAAGCCATCTACGACGAGGAGACGGGAGAGTTCGAGGTCCTCGAGTTCCGCACCGTGGTGGAGAAGGTGAACGACCGGGAAATGGAGATATCGCTCGCGGAAGCCCGAGAGCTCGACCCCGAGGCGCGCCTGGACGACAACATCGGATTCCGGATGAGCACCAAGGACCTGGGGCGGATCGCGGCCCAGACCGCGCGCCAGATCATCATGCAGAAGGTGAAGGACGCCGAGCGGGAGGTCATCTACAACGAGTTCATCACCCGCAAGGGAGAGATCATCAACGGCATCGTCCAGCGGTACGAGCGGGATACGATCATCGTCGACCTCGGGAAGACGGAGGCGGTGATGCCTCCCTCGGAGCAGATTCCGAGGGAGCGCTACCGGCAGGGGGACCGGATCCGGGCCTATATCAAGGACGTGAGCAAGACGACGAGGGGACCGGAGATCCTGCTTTCCCGCTCTGATCCGCGGGTGATCCTGAAGCTCTTCGAGCAGGAAGTCCCCGAGGTTTACGAGGGCGTCGTCTCCATCCTGAGCGTGGCGAGGGAGCCGGGGTTCCGAACGAAGATCGCCGTGAAATCGAAGGACAGGGACGTGGATCCCGTGGGCGCCTGCGTCGGGATGAAGGGTTCCCGGGTCCAGAGCATCGTGCAGGAGCTTCGGGGAGAGCGGATCGACATCATCGCGTGGGACGAGGACCCCGCGAAGTTCGTTTGCAACGCCCTGCAGCCTGCGGAGATCATCCGGGTCCTCGTGAACGAGTCCGAAAAGACGATGGAGGTCATCGTCCCCGAGGAGCAGCTCCTGCTGGCGATCGGCAAGCGGGGACAGAACGTGAAGCTGGCATCCAAGCTCGTGGGGTGGCAGATCGAGGTTCGGGCGGAGGGCCAGGTCGAGGACGCGCTCAAGCGGGCCGAGGGGCTGTTCGCTCCGAAGAAGACGGGGGAGGAGGTCCCGAAGGAGGAGGTCGCCGGGGAAGCGCCCCCGGGGCCGGATTCCGACGCGGCGAGCGTCCCTCAGCACGGCGAGGGGGACGCGAACGTCCCCGCGGCGGAGGGGACGCCGGGGGAGAAGCCGGAGGAGATCCCCGGGGATGGCTCCGGAGCGTAGGATCCCTGCCCCTCAGCGGACGTGCGTCCAGTGCGGGACGAAGGGGGACAAGGGCGGGTTCTACCGGATCGCGGGCCGTCCCGGGAAGGGCTGGGAGCCGGATCCCGAGGCCAAGATGCCCGGACGGGGAATCTACCTTTGCCGGGATGCGGCATGCATCGCGGGATTCGCGCGGCGGATCCGAACGCAGAAGGGGGCAGCGCGCTGGAAGATGGGGGCGTCCGCGGGATCCCTGGCGATCCGACTGGAAGCGTGGCGGGACGGGTCCTAAGGCGTCGCGCGCCGGTTTCGCGGGACCTTCGCCCGGCGCTTTGCGATGGGTTGCCTATGCGCTGGACGTGAAGCATGATAGGGAATAGCGATCGTTGCAGGGGGAGTGGATGGAGAAGGTTCGCGTAAGAGAGCTTGCCAAGGAACTCGGGATGGAAAGCAGCAAGGAGATCCTGCTGTTCCTGGAGCGCATCGGGCAGAAGGGGAAGTCCGCCTCGAGCAACATCGAGGGAGATGTGATCGAGCGGGTGAAGACCCATTTCCGGAAGGGAGCGCCTCCTCCCCCCCCCAAGGAAGAGCCCCTCGAAGTCACCCGGGCGGACGGAACGCTCGAGCGCAAGTCGCGCCGGGTGGTACTGCGCCGGAGCGCGCCCGAGCCGGAAACGCCGCCCGAGCTCGCCCCCGAGGCCCCGGTGTCCGTGATTCCCGCGGAGCAAATGCCTCCGACCCCCGTTGCCGAGCCGGAGGAAATCTCCGAGATTCCGGGCGAACCGGAGGCCCCGGCGGTGGTGGAGGAGCAGGCGGCCGAGCCGGAGATCCGGGTGGTGGAGGCCCCGCCCCCCTCGAAGGCCGAGGAGGAGCGCAAGGAGAAGGAAAAGAAGTGGAGGAAAGCGAAACCGCACGAGAAGAAGGTCCAGAAGGGGGTGCTGAAGAAGCACATCATCCAGGAGATCGTCGAGGAACCCGACGTTCCCGTCGTGCCCGCGGAAAAACCCCCGGTCGAGGCCGAGGCGGCGGTCGTGCGTCAGTTCCAGCCGACCCGCGTCGTGAAGAGGAGGGGAAAACCCGTTCGGGAGAGGAAGGCTCCCTCCACTCTTCCTCCGAGGGCGAGCAAGCGGGTGTTCAAGATCGAGGAGGTCATCACCGTCGGGGATTTGGCCCACCGGATGGGCATCAAGGCCGGGGAGGTGATCAAGAAGCTGATCGAGATGGGGATGCCCACCACGGTGAATCAGCTCCTCGACGCTGATGCGGCGGGTCTTCTCGCACAGGAATACGGATACGAGGTGGAGAACGTCGCACCCGAGGTGGAGAGCCTCATCGACCAGGAGGCCGACAGCGAGGAGGACCTTGTTCCCCGGCCGCCCGTGGTCACGATCATGGGACACGTCGACCATGGGAAGACGTCGCTGCTGGACGCGATCCGGGCAAGCAACGTGATCGACCAGGAGGCGGGCGGGATCACCCAGCACATCGGGGCGTACGAGGTCGAGCACAGCGACCGGTCCCTCGTCATGCTGGACACGCCCGGCCACGAGGCATTCACCTCCATGCGGGCGCGTGGGGCGCAGGTCACCGACATCGTGGTTCTCGTGGTGGCGGCCGACGACGGGGTCATGCCCCAGACGATCGAGGCGATCGACCACGCCAAGGCGGCGGGCGTTCCGATCGTCGTCGCGGTGAACAAGATCGACAAACCCGGCGCCCAGCCGGACCGCATTCGCCAGCAGCTCTCGGAATACGGGCTCGTTCCCGAGGAGTGGGGCGGCCAGACGCTGTTCGCGAACGTCTCGGCGAAGAAGAAGGTCGGCATCGACTCCCTGCTCGAGCTGGTCCTCCTTCAGGCGGATGTCCTCGAGCTCAAGGCGAATCCTAGGAAGTTCGCCCGGGGGACGGTCATCGAATCCCGTCTCGAGAAGGGACGCGGCGGGGTCGCCACGGTTCTCGTCCAGGACGGGACCCTGAAAGTCGGGGACTCGGTGGTGACCGGAACCCACTACGGCCGCGTACGCGCCTTGTTCAACCACAAGGGGAAGCGGCTTCCGGAGGTCCTCCCCGGAAGTCCGGTGGAGATTCAGGGACTGAACGGGCTTCCCGCCGCCGGCCAGAAGTTCGCCGTTTTGAGAGACGAACGGACCGCCCGCCAGATCGCGATGCACCGTCTCGAAAAGGAGAGGGAGCGGGTCGTCGCACGGCCCAGGTTCAGCCTCGAGGAGTTCCACCGGCGGGTCGAGGAGGGCGAGCTGAAGGAGCTGAACATCGTCCTCAAGGCGGACGTGCAGGGCTCCATGGAAGCGCTCCTGTTCTCGCTGAACAAGCTTTCCGGAGAGAAGGTCAAGGTGCACATCATCCACGCCGGAGTCGGCGGGATCTCCGAATCGGACGTGATGCTCGCCTCGGCTTCCACGGCGGTCATCATCGGGTTCAACGTCCGGCCGGAGACGAAAGTGGCCGACTTGGCCGAACGGGAGCGTGTCGACGTCCGCCTCTATTCGGTCATCTACGACGTCGTGGGAGACATCCGCAAGGCCATGGAGGGATTGCTCGAACCCACCTTCCGGGAGATGTCCGTGGGTCGCGCGGAAGTTCGAAACACGTTCCATATCTCCCGAATCGGCACCGTGGCCGGCTGCTATGTCCTCTCCGGCAAGATCACCCGGAACGCGATGGTCCGGCTGCTTCGTGACAACGTTGTCGTATACGAGGGGAAGCTCGCCTCGCTGAAGCGGTTCAAGGACGATGTCCGCGAAGTGCTCGAGGGATACGAGTGCGGGCTCGGCCTGGAAAACTACAACGACATCAAGGTGGGCGACCAGATCGAGGCCTTCGTGATGGAAAAGGTCGTCGAGACCCTCACGTAACCGTGTCCGGTGGGACAGGGCGGCAAGGAAATGCTGGTCGCGATGCTGGTGGCCGACCTCCGGTTCCCCGGGTCTGATTCCCTCAAGGACAAGCGAAGGCGGCTTTCCGGACTGACGGGCCGGATCCGCGCACGGTTCCCCGTCTCCGTGGCCGAGGTCGAGTTCCAGGATCTGCGGCAGCGGGGGAGAATCGGCGTTGCCCTCGTCTCCACGGATCATCGCCTGGCCCAGTCGATCCTGGACCGGATTACGGACATGATCGGGCGGGACGGCGAAATCGAACTGACCGGGCGGCGGATCGAAATCCTCCGGATGGAGGATCTCGACGGATGAAAGGGCGCGGAGACCGTCCGACACGCGTGGCGGAAAGGATTCGGGAGGAGATTTCCCTGATCCTCCAGCGCAGGGTGAGGGATCCCGGCCTGCAGGGGGTCACGGTTACCGACGTCACCATGACCGGCGACCTGAAGGTTGCCCGGATCCACTACTCCGTTCTCGGCGGGGAAGGGGAACGGATCGCCGCGCGGGACGGGCTCCGGCGTTCCCGGGGATATCTCCGGAGAGAGCTCGGCAGGGTCTTGCAGATGCGGTACTCTCCCGACATCACCTTCCATTACGACGCTTCCTTCGAAAAAGGCGCCCGGATCGACAGCCTGTTGCGAAAGGCGGCGGAAGATTCCTCCCATGAGAAATGACCTCGCGGAGATCGGCCGTCTTTTCCGGGAGAGGGACCGGTTTCTCATCGCCTGCCACGAGAACCCGGAGGGAGACGCCATCGGGTCGGAGTTGGCCCTCGCCCTCGCTTTGCGGAAGATGGGGAAGACGGCGACGGTGCTGAACTCGGATCCGGTTCCCGGAAACCTGGCGTTCCTTCCCGGCGCCGACACGATCGTGTTCGACGCGGACGGTTCTTCCTTCGAGGTCGCGGTGGTGATCGACTGCGGGGCCCCCGAGCGAACCGGGCGGGCCGGGGTCGAATTGCGGAAGTGCCCGATCCTGGTGAACATCGACCATCACTTCACCAACAACGCGCAAGGGGATTTCTGCCTGATCGATCCCGGAGCGGCGGCGACCGGCATCCTCGTGCACCGCATTCTCGCGGAGATGGGGGTTCCCATCGAACGCGACGTCGCGGTAAACATCTACGTGGCGATTCTTACGGACACCGGCTCCTTCCGTTATTCGAACTCCTCCCCGGAGGCATTCCACATCGCCGGCGACATGGTGAAGCTCGGGGTCGACCCCTGGGAGGTTGCGGAACGGGTCTATGAGACCCAGACTGCCGACCGGCTCGGCCTGCTCGGGAGGGTGCTCGGTTCCTTGGAGCTTGCCGCGGGGGGACGGGTGGCCGCAATCACGACCCGGAGGGAGGATTTCCGCGATTTCTCCGCCACGAAGGACCATCTCGAGGGGTTCATCAACTACCCTCGCTCGATCGCCGGCGTGGAGGTCGCCGTGGGTTTCCGCGAAGAGACGGCCGGGGAGATCCGGGTGAGCCTTCGCGCCAAGGGGAAGGTGGACGTATCCGCCATCGCGTCCGTGCTCGGCGGGGGAGGGCACCGGAACGCCGCGGGTTGCTCCGTCCGGGGCTCCCTGAAGGAGGTCAAGCGCAAGGTATTCCGGTTGCTGGAGGATGCCCTACCGTGAGCGCGGGGGACGGCGTGATCGTTTTGGACAAGCCGTCCGGGATCACTTCCTTCCGGGCCGTGGAGCGCGTGAGCCGCGTGTTCCGGGGGAGAAAGTGCGGCCACGCGGGGACCCTCGATCC
>DASUAN010000054.1:0-2908 GCA_035763765.1 Candidatus Deferrimicrobiaceae bacterium | reverse complement strand
GGAATCGATGGAAAACCGGTATCCATGCTCCGGCTGGTCGACCCGGATGGGCATGGGACTCTTTCGCCTATCCCGGCAGCGATTCATCTCCCCGCACGGAGAAGATCAGGAGCCCCGTCAGGATCTTCGGGTAGAAGAAGGTGGTCTTCTGCGGAAGAACGTGGCCGGAAAGGGAAACGTTCCGAAACTCGTCCATCGTGGCCGGATTGAGGAAAAACACCGCCTGGAGATCCCCGCGCGCGAGGTCGGAGGCGGCTTTTCGGGCTTCCTTGTAATACCGGACGAACTGCCCCGCCGTCACCGCCTCCGGGGAAATCCCGAGGATCTGCTCGAAAAGGAAGCCGTGGAGAAGCACCACGTCGAGGGCGCGGAGTCCGGGGGGGAACCGGGACAGGTTCTCCTCGCCGAACCGCACCGGATCGGGAAAGGAGATGATATGAAAACCGTCTCCCCCGGTGCTTAGGGCGATCGCCTTTCCTCTCTTTCCCGCCTCCGCGATCGCCCGCAGCGCGTCCTCCGGAGTTCCCCGGCGGGTTTCGACGGAAGCCAAGTTCCTCACCCGGGCGAGGAACTCCTCCCCGGAGAACGCCGGCAGCGAATGGACCCCCCGGTGGGTGGGAAGGATCACGATTCCCTCGTCGTCCATGTTGCACAGGAACATGAGGAGGTGCTCGTACGCCGCGTTCGCTCTCGTGCCGTGCTTCTTTCTCATCTCGTCCCGGAAGGCGAGCGCGGTTTCGTACCGGTGGTGTCCGTCCGCGATGAAGACCCCCTTGTCCGACATCTTTCCCGCGGCGGCCGCAAGGGACGCCGGGTCGGTGACCCTCCACATCCGGTGCGCCACGCCGAGATCGTCGGTGGCCGAGAACTCCGGAAGGGCCGGAAGCTTCGCCCGCAGGGCTTTCCCCACCTCATCGCGGGGATCGGAATAGAGCCCGAAGATGGGGCTCGTGTTCGCCTCCGTCGCCCGCATGAGCGACAGCCGGTCCTCCTTCGGCCGGCTGTGGGTTTTCTCGTGGGGGAACACCACCCCTTCTCCGAAGGCCGAAAGTCGAAGGGCCCCGAGAAACCCTTTTCGCACGAACGTACCCCGGTCCGGGAGGGAGAATTCCTGCTCGTAATAGTACAGGGAGGGTTTGTCGTCCCTGACAAGCGTCCCCTCGGACATCCACTGCCGGTAATAGGCTGCGGAACGGGTATACCGGTTGGCCGCCGGCCCGTCGCCGGCCTCCTCCAGCCCGAAGTCGATCCAGACGATATTGCGGGGATGACGCCGGTGAAGGCTTTTCTGCTCCTCGGGAGAGATCACGTCGTAGGGCTGGGAGACGACCTTCGACAGGTCATCCAACCGGGACAGGTCGTAATGGATTCCGCGAAACGGCGACACGATGGCCAGGGCCCGCCCCCTTCTCGAGACAGGCGGTGAGGGTCCGGAAAGGGAACACCCCTTCCCGCAACAGCAGAACGTTCTCCCCCTCGATGCGCACGACGGTCGAACCGGGCGACGGGGAGGAGACCGTTCTCTCCTCCGTCGATGCCGGCGAGGGGCCGTCCCAAAGGACCCAGTCCACTTCGCCGGCGAACTCGTTCGCGATCTCCTCGGCCGTTCGCCAGAGGCCGGGATTTCCCGCCCGGTTGGCCGAGGTCCCCGTGATCGCTCCCCCGACCGCCTTGGCAAGCGTCCGGGCGACCGGATGGTCGGGGACCCGAAGACCGACCGTACCGCTCCCCCCGGTGACGGCCTCCGGAAGGATCGGCGAGGCGGGCAGCACGATCGTCAGCGCGCCCGGCCAGAACGCCTTCATCAGCCGGGCCGCCTTCTCGGGAACCACCCGGGCGAAGGAAACGGCCCGGGGGGGCTCATCGAGCAGAAGAGGGATCGGCTTTCTCCCCTCCCGTCCCTTTGCCGCGCGAAGACGCGCGAGCGCCCTCTCCGAGTCGGGGGAGACGCCGAGCCCGTACAGCGTGTCCGTCGGATAGATCACCATCGCCCCGGCGCGGAGCGACTCGATGACTTCCGGCGGCATCCAGGAAACGGATCTCGCATCCAGGCGGACCAGGCGGGTCATCACGCGCCCTCGCCGTCCAGCAGGACCAGATCCCCTTCGGAACGTCCGAGAGCCCGGGAGACGACGGGGCACTTGCAACGGAACAGGAAAAAGGCGTTTCGGACATTCCCGTAAAGGGTCTCGAAATTCGCCTGCCCTTTCGACAAGACCAGGTCGGAGCCCTCGATCCTCTCCCGAAACTCCCGCGTGCAGAGGCCGAGGTCGGTCCCTACCCCCCGGTTCCCGTTCGAGACGATTTCCGCATAGGCGGACAACCCGAGCCGGCGTGCCTCCGCTTCGGTCAGATCGTCGATGACGGCCCCCCCCTTCACTCCCACCCAGACCGTCCTCCCCTCCCTCGAAAGCCGGGAGAGGAGCGGGACATCGAAGGCCGCCTCCCCCGAATTGTCGAGCAGAACCCCGATCGTCCGCGCGTCACGGATTGCGTCCCGCAGCCGCTCCGGAATCTTCCGTTCCCCGTCTCCCGCCGCAAGCCGGCTCACCGCGACCTCCATGGACTCCCGGTCGACGATGCCGGAGTCCATGATGTTGCCGTAGACCGCCATCCAGACGGATGCCGCCATCGGGTCTGCGGAGGCGGCGACGGACGACTCCGCCCTCGAGACCATCTCCCCGAAGCGGACGAACTCCCGTTCCTTCACCTCCCGGAAGGGATCGTCCGTCTCCAGCTCGTCCCGGATGACCGCCTGCAGACAGGTGGCGACCCTCGCCGGGATCTCGTCTCCCGGAACCCCGGCGAGAACCCGGGACACGCGGGCGGCCAATGCCTTCCGGACGACCTCGGAGGCGCCGTGCGCACGGGCCGCGAGGTCCGCCTGCCGCAGGAACCAGGGAAAGCA
>DASUAN010000053.1:0-2299 GCA_035763765.1 Candidatus Deferrimicrobiaceae bacterium | reverse complement strand
CTACAAGCTGCTCGTTCCGACGGTTCCCCGGCCGGACCTGGTGATCTACCTGCAGGCCCGCCCGGAGGTGCTCCTGGCGCGGGTCCGGAAGCGCGGCGTGGAGTACGAGCGGAACATTTCCCTTGACTACCTGCGGATGCTAAGCGATGCTTATAATGAATATTTCTTCCACTACAACGAGACTCCGCTCCTGGTGGTGAACACGAGCGAGATCGATTTTGTGGAAAGTCCCCGCGACCTTGAACAGCTCGTACGAGAAGTCAAGAGCGTGAAAAGGGGAACGCAGCACTACATACCGCTGGGATCCAGGTAAGACCGGACCGAGACGGGATCGTAAGGAGACGCGGGATCGGCCTGTTTTTTGGCCCCCGCGGGCTGAAGCGGTTTTCGCAGCCTTCCGGAAACGGTTCCGGAAGGCTTTTTTTATCGGGAAGCCAAGGAGGCGAAGTGAAGAAAGGGACGGACAAGCTCACGATCCTCGATTTCGCCCGGTGGAAGGAGAAGGGCGAGAAGATCGTGGTCATCACCGCCTACGACGCGCTGTTCGCCCGGATCTTCGACGACGTCGGGGTCGACGTCATCCTCGTGGGCGACTCGCTCGGGCAGGTGGTGCTCGGCCTCCCCAGCACCCTCGGGGTGACGATGGAGGACATGACGCGGCATACGGCGGCGGCGGCCCGGGGGACGAAACGGGCGTTCCTGATCGCGGACATGCCGTTTCTCTCCTTCCAGACGGGGCCGGAAGAGGCGATCCGCAACGCCGGAAGGCTCCTCCAGGCCGGGGCGGAGGCCGTCAAGCTCGAGGGGGGCCGCAGCGTGGAGGGCACCATCCAGGCGATCACCCGGAGCGACATCCCGGTGATGGCGCACATCGGGCTCACCCCCCAGTCGGTCCACCGGATGGGCGGGTACCGGGTGCAGGGGAGGGAGGAGGCCCAGCGGCGCCGTCTTCAGGACGACGCGCGGGCGGTGCAGGAGGCGGGGGCCTTCTCGGTGGTCCTCGAGGGGATTCCGGCGGACCTGGCCGGGGAGATCACGGCGGAGCTTTCGATCCCCACGATCGGCATCGGGGCCGGCCCCCGGTGCGACGGACAGGTCCTGGTGATGCAGGATCTTCTCGGCCTGTTCGACGAGTTCCGGCCGAAGTTCGTGAAGCGGTTCGGGGAACTCAAGAAGCCGGTGCAGGACGCCGTACGGGCGTACGCCGACGAGGTGCGTCGCGGGACGTTCCCGGGGAAGGAACATTCGTTCTGATGGAGATCTTCCGGATCCCGAAGGAGATGCAGGCGTGGTCCGACGCGCTGCGCGCGGCGGGGAAGCGGATCGGGCTCGTCCCCACGATGGGGTATCTGCACGAGGGGCACGTAAGCCTCGTCCGGATCGCACGGGAGCACGGGTGCGAGGCGGTGGCCGCGACGATCTTCGTCAATCCGACCCAGTTCGGCCCGGGGGAGGATTACGAGCGGTACCCGAGGGACGAGGAGCGCGATCTGGCGATGCTGCGGGCGGCGGGGACGGATGCGGTCTACCTGCCGGACGTGAAGGCGATGTATCCGGAGGGGTACCAGACGTTCGTGGAGGTCGGGGAGGTCTCCCGGGGCCTGTGCGGCGCGTCTCGCCCCGGGCACTTCCGGGGAGTCGCCACCGTGGTGGCCAAGCTGTTCCTTGCGGCCAAGCCCCACGTGGCCGTCTTCGGGGAGAAGGATTACCAGCAGCTGGCCGTCATCCGCCGGATGGCCCGGGACCTCGATTTCGACGTCGAGATCGTCGCGGCGCCGACCGTCCGGGAGGCGGACGGCCTGGCCATGAGCTCCCGGAACAAGTACCTCGAGGGGGAGGACCGCAAGGCGGCGCAGTGCCTCTCCCGGGGGCTGTTCGCCGCACGAGGCCTCTTCCGGGAAGGGGAGAGGGATCCGGGGAGGATCACGGCCGCGGTCCGCAAGGCGCTCGAGGGGGAAAACCGGGCGAAGCTCGAGTACGCGGAGGCGCGGGATCCGGAGACGCTCGCGCCGCTTTCGGCCCCGTCGGACCGGATGACGGTCCTCGTGGCCGCCCGCGTAGGCCCGGCAAGGCTGATCGACAACATCACCCTACAAGGGGGGGAGGCATCATGATGCGCACCATGTTGAAGTGCAAGATCCACCGGGCGACGGTGACGGAGGCGGTGCTCCACTACGAGGGGAGCATCACGATCGACGAGACGCTCATGGAGGCGGCGGGGCTGATCGAGTACGAAGGGGTCGACATCTACAACATCGACAACGGAAACCGCTTCTCCACCTACGTGATCCGGGGGGAG
>DASUAN010000052.1:0-3470 GCA_035763765.1 Candidatus Deferrimicrobiaceae bacterium | reverse complement strand
AACGCACGGGGATCCCGGTGGTTCACATCTGTTCCATCATCACCATCTCCCAGACCGTGGGAGCGAACCGGATCGTCCCGGCCGTCGCCATCCCCCATCCCCTGGGAAACCCGAAGCTCGGCCTGGAAGAGGAGAAGGATCTGCGGCGGAAACTTTTGAAAAAGGCGTTCGGCGCGCTGCAGACGCCGATCGAGCAGCAGACCGTTTTTTCGGATGGGTAGGAGAATGGGTCAGGGAAACCCCATCCTGGAGATCAACGAAACGGATTTCGACCAGGAGGTGGCGGGGGCCGATCTTCCCGTCCTGGTGGATTTCTTCACTCCTCCGTGCGCTCCCTGCAAGGCCCTTCTCCCGGTCCTGGGACGGGTTGCCGGGAAGCATCCGGACTTGAAAATCGTCAAGGTCAACGCGTGGGACAACCCGGGCCTCTGTTCCCGGTTCAAGATCGTGGGCGTCCCCGCGCTCCTTTTTTTCCGGAACGGGGAACCGGTCCGGCGGATCGACGGGTTCGACGACTCCACCGAACGGAGAATCGAGGATGCCTTGACGGAAATGGCGGCGGGCTGAAATGGCTTCCGGCCAGGTCGTCATCCGGCAATCGTCCAACATCCTCGTCCATCTTCCCGATTTCGTGCGACACGGCTCCAAACCTTCCCGGGAAATCAAAAAGCATCCGGAGCTCGAGGAGAGGATCAGGCGCCATGTGCGGACCTATTCCGAAGCCGTCCGGTATGCCCCGAACCAGGTCTTCATCGGAAACCTGAAGCCGGATACGCTGCGGACCCTGCAGCAGCCCTGGTTCCGGCATCTCGTTACGAACGAACCTTGCGGACGGTACGGTCCTTTCGGGGAGATCATGCCCCAGGAAGAGTTCTACGCGTTATTGAAGGGAGCCACCGACGAATCCTCCTTCGACCTGGTCTGGCTGAAAACGGATTTTCTGGAAAAGGTCGTCCTGCCGGCGATCCGTGGACACATCCTGTGCCACACCGCCGATCTGTCGGAAAAGGTGCGCAACGGCAAAACCGACGAGGAGATCCGCCAGAAGATCGAACGGGACCAATCGCTGCCCCTTTACCACGAGAACGTCCTGATCGGCTGTTTCCAGCGGCATCACGACGAGGACGAATCGCTGCAGGCGTACGTCCTGATGGAGAACCTGATCACCAAGGCTTCGGCGTTCCTGGCGCTGAAGCACCTGCTCCACGGCGCTCAGGCGGATGCGACGGACATCGATTTCATCATCAGCTGTTCCGAAGAGGCGGCCGGCGACCGGTACCAGCGGGGCGGCGGCAACCTGGCCCGCGCCATCGGCGAGATGGCCGGGTGCGCGAACGCCACGTCCTGCGACGTCAAATCGTTCTGCGTCGGTCCCCACTACGCCCTCCTGCATGCGGCGGCGTTGGTCAAGGCGGGGCTGTTCAAAAAGGTGGCGGTCGTGGCGGGCGGCTCGCTCGCCAAGCTGGGGATGAAATTCCAGGGACATCTCGAGAAAAACATGCCGATCCTGGAGGACGTCGCGGGCGGGGTGGCCTTTCTCGTGACGGAAGATGACGGCTACTCGCCTCTCCTTCGGCTCGATCTTCTGGGGAAATATCCGATCGGCGCCGGCGGATCGCAACAGCGCATCCAGGAAAACCTGATCCTGAATCCGCTCCGGTCGAAGGGGCTGAAGATCACGGACATCGACCGGTATGCCACGGAACTCCAGAATCCGGAAATCACCCTGCCGATCGGCCAGGACGACATCCCCCTGAAGAACTACCGGCTGATCGCGGCGCTGGCGGTCCAGCAGAAGGAGATCGACCGGTCCCAGATGAACGAATTCATCGAGAAACGGGGACTGGTCGGGTTCGCCCCGACGCAAGGGCACATCCCCGCCGGGGTACCCTACATCGCCCACGGGATCCGGGAAATCTTGGAAGGGAAGGAAAACCGGATTATGATAGTGGCCAAGGGAAGCCCGTTTTTGACCCGGATGACGAATCTGTCGGACGGGCTGTCCTTCGTGCTGGGGAAAAACCCGAAACAGGCCGAGGAGGAAAGACATGCTTGATGGGAAGAAAGTGATCGCCTTCGGAGACGGCCAGGAAATCAAGGCGGAATCGCTGAAGAAATGTCTGGAAGCGGCGGGGGCCCAGGCGATCCTGGTCCGGGAAGCCTGTTTCGTCTGAACGGCCGCCCTGGCACTTGACTCGGAGAGTCAAGAAGCGATCAAGAAGGCCGCGGAGGAATACCAGCCGGAAAATCTCGCCGTGATATGGGGCATCACCAACGAACAGTATCTGGAGGTCGGCTCCCGGACCGTCATCGAGGGCGACCCCAGCTGGTCCGGCCCTTTGGCGGGCGAAAGTCTGCGGCTGAAAGTCTTTCACGTCCTGGAACCGCAGATCCGGAGTCAGATCCCCCAGGACGTGTACGAGGAAGAGATGATGCTCCTCGAGCTGGCGGTCGGGGAGGAAAAAATCGACAAGATCGTCGCCTTGATGGAGAAGTTCCGCGCCCAGCTTCCCGTTGCTTGACGGATTGCCTGACCGCACCGGTTGGGGGATGGGCCGTGCGTCGGATCCCACCCCCTTTCTCTTTTGTTTCGTCACCGCTTTTCTCGTCACGCTTTCCCCCGGGGTCTCGACGGCGGCGGGCAGGTACGGTTTTCGATGATCAAAGAGCAGATGGAAAAGATCTACCGGAGCATCGCCCCGGAAGAGATCCCCTGGAACATGGAAACCCCTCCGGATCTTTTACGGGCACTCGTCGAGGGAGGGAGGGTCCGCCCCTGCAAGGCGATCGAATTCGGGTGCGGGACGGGAAATACCGTGATGTACCTGGCAGAAAAAGGGTTCGACGCCACCGGGGTGGACATTTCCGAGGCCGCGATCGAAATCGCGAAAAGGTCCGCTTCGGAGAGAAAAAGGACCTGCCGGTTCCTCGTGTCGGACGTGCTCGGAGACATGGAAGAGATTCGGGAGACGTTCGATTTCGCCTATGATTGGGAACTCCTGCACCATATTTACCCGCCGGACCGGGGGAAATATGTCGGCAACGTCTTCCGGCTGCTTGCTCCCCGAGGGATTTATCTGTCCGTTTCTTTCAGCGAGCAGAGCGACCAGTTCGGCGGGTCCGGGAAATATCGAAAGACTCCCCTCGGTACCGTTCTCTATTTTTCCTCCGAAGCCGAGATGATTTCGCTGTTCGAGCCGCTGTTCGTCCTCGAGGAGTTGCGGACCGTCGACATTCCGGGGAAATCCGCGATTCACTCGGCCAATTATGCGCTGATGAGCAAAAGGGGATAGACGAAGGCCTGCCCTTTCCCATCCGTTCGGCCCCCTTTCTTTTCCGAACCCTTCCCGGCGGTCTGTCCGGGCAGGTCCGGCGGCTCGAAAAAAAGATTGACAAGAATCTTCAGGGTTGGTAGATATATCAGCATGAACTGATAATTTTGAATATTCAGTAAGGATTGGAAAAAGGAA
>DASUAN010000051.1:0-5821 GCA_035763765.1 Candidatus Deferrimicrobiaceae bacterium | reverse complement strand
GTCCCGCCCGATTCGTCCGACGATTCGTTGACGGCGGTCGACGTCTGCCGGGTGATCAGGCGCCTGAGTCGGTTCCGGTTTCCGAAGGTTTCGACACCGATCCCCAGAATGAACATGCTGTAGGTCTCGTCGAGTACCATGCTGCTGAGAGAACCGGAGGCGACGTCTGAGCCGTCGGTGATCAGAAGAACGACCTTCGGCCGGCAGGACGCGGAATTGTCCGCCGCCGGCGTCGAGACCGCATGGGAAAAGTAGCCGATGATCTCGTTTTTGGGAAACGGCACCGTCGTCCCGGAAGCGGGAATGGGGGGGAGGGCGTACACGGCATCCCAGAGATTCAGGTAGGACCAGCTTCCGTAGGGAGGATCGTCCGGGGTCGTCGGCGGAGATTTCACCTGAAACGGCGCCGAGGTGCTCACATGAACCGTATTGTCGAACCAGAGGGAACCGATTCTCTGGGAGAGGAAGACCTCGTCTTCCACGTCGAGCAGGGAGCGGTAGCTCGCAACGCGCGAGACCTCGCCGGGAGTGGAGGTAAGGTAGGTCGGGTGCTTGTCCCCGTCCGCGTTGAGGACGCGGAAGAGCGCCTTCAGAGCGAGGTCGTACCGGGACCGGGTCTGATTTATATCCCCGTCGAGGTCCAGGGAAGAGGATGGAAGGACGGTCCCCATGCTGGCGCTTCGGTTCAGGACCACGAGCAGGTTGGGATTCGCCCGGTACATGAAGACGTCTTCATCGCTTGCCTCGGCGGCACCCCGATTCATGACGGCAAATGCGAGGGTCAGGACGGTAAGAGCCGCGACCGCCATGCATGATGTTCTTTTCATCGCAGTCCTCTCCTCAATATCCGGTCCCGGTCGGTACCGGACCGTAGGCCGCCCCTGCGTCGATGCTGCGGTGAACGGAATATTGGCTGGGCGGCTTGCCGGTCGACCGGATGTTGAATAGCGCCCGGCTCCACCCCGTGTCGTAGCCGGGAATCGGCTCCGCCCCCACGGAGGTGGATACAACGTCGTAGGTGGCAAGATCCGCCAGGGAAATGCCGTTGGCATTCGTCATGATGGGAATGGTATCGATGCCGAAATAGGCCCCCGCCTCCGCGGCGTACAAGGCCACTTTCCCCATCTTCGAATAGGTGGACATCTCGAACTCGGATGTGGAGATGCTGACCGCATAGAGGCCGATCGCCGTCAGGATCACCAGGAGGAGCATGGCGATCACCAGGGCGGATCCCCGGTTTCCGAACCATTTCCCCATCCTGCCCGCCGGCCTCACGGCGCAATCCCCGAGTTGCGCAGGTCGATGACCATTTCCATCGATCGGCGCCGGTGCTTGTTATAGGGAGCCAGCGAGGCGACCGAGGTGCGATTCCACTTCGGAATCGGCCCCTCGTTCCAGTCTTTTTCCGCCGTCCGCGTTCTGCCCATGATATAGACGCGCATCTCCCGGACGTTTCCTCTCTGTGCGTCTCCCGGCGCGGTCAGAAAATAGTCCGGGTCGTATTCGCTTCCGTTTTCGAGCACGAGCCGCACCTGAAAGTCCTCGATGTCGTCCGCCACGATCTGGGGAACGAAGTTTCCTGTGTTGTCGAGGATGTTTCTCGTGAGCGTCGGGTGCGCGGGGTCCGAGGTGTCGATGTAATATCCCGCGTAGCTGATCTTGGCGACCGTAGACCCTTCCCCATACGCTTTGGAGAAACTTCCCGAAAACAGACCCTGCGGGTTGTGCTGCAGGTGGTTCGACGCTTGCACTGCGGTCACCTGGAAGACATCGGCCGTCGTATCGTCGAAGATGATGGCGATATCCCCGGCCTGCCAGCCGCCTGCATCGACCACCTTGAGTTCCGAGGAAGGTTGCGGCATGGAGGCGGCAAGTTCGGTCGCGGTGGCAGAGAGGTAGATCGTGTATACGTTGTCCGTACCGCTCGCCCCGCCGTCCAGGACCCCCAGGCCGGACACCATGACGATGCTGCCGGTTCCGCCCACGAGCAATGCGGGAAGTTTGTAAAGGACATGCGAAGGGATGCCGAAGCCGGCGTTGCGCGCATCCATCTCGAAAAACTGCACCGCACCGCGAACGTTCTGCTGCATCTCCGCCACGGCGTTCTGGGCCAGATAGGACTTCTGCTGGAAGTTGAAGCTCGCGAAGATGGCGGTCATCGAGAATGCCACGATCAATAGGGCGATCATGACCTCGATCAGCGAGAAGCCGTCCTTCCCGAGGATCGGCAAGCGTTTTTTCATCGGTTGCCTCATAACAAGTTCCCCTTCTGCGTCACCATCCGGGCGGTATGCCATTTCCCCTTGTCGTCCACCCAGCACGCCCACACGGAGATCGTCTTCAGGGTCGAGCTGGTATTGACCACCGACCACACGCGATAGATGACCACGCCCTTCTTCGTCGTCGTGGTTTCGATTCCGGAAGTCGTCGGCAGGACCGCGAAGTTCGGCTGCTGGGTCGTGCCGTCGATTCCGGGGGAGGAGACGATATTATCGAACGGGATCCGGCGGAAACGCTCCATCCGGTTCTGCGCGTAGAGCGTGGCCAGGGCGGTTTCGTTCGCCATGGCGTTCCCTTTGACAGCGGTGATCTGCAGCAGGGCGATCCCGAGAAGACCCACGGCAAGGATCGTGAGCGCGATCAGCACCTCGATCAGGCTGAACCCATCCCTCGAATCATGACGCATGAATCCGCTCATTGGAGCTTCACTCTCCCCGTACCAAGGGTGACGGTGATCGTCTGGTTGTCTGTCGCCTGGAATTTGTTTTGAATCCGCACATTCCCATTGGTACTGGCCGTGCCGTTAGAGGAGAACGTCACGCTCGTGCCGGATACAATGTCGCAGGAGGAAGGGGCGACAAGCAGGGGGCGCACGAACACCCCGTCGGAGGTCCTCCGAAGCCGGATCGTCTCATTCCCCGGGTCGACGACTACTTCGTGCCCGATTCCGGTGGAAAGGGCACGGTTCCGTCCCTGCTGGAATTCCGTGTAGGCATCCCGGACGAACCCCGTGTACCGGGTGTGATGCATCCACGACTTGAAGTTCGGCACGGCGATGAATGCCATGATCCCGATGATCGTGACTACGATCGTGATTTCAATCAGGGTGAATCCGTCGTTCCGCCTCATCCGTATCCTCCCTGCTTCCCGGATTTGGCAAGAAGCGTACCAAGGATCGGCATTTCCATAACCCCCGAAAATCGCTCCGTATCTCTTCTGACTCTTCGGCGAAAAAACAAAAATTGTTTAATGATTATTAAAAATTTTTATGCGGAGAAACTGGGATGAGTCACGGATTTCCTTGAAGGTAGGAGAGAAGGAGGGAGACGGCCTGGCCGGCCGTCTCTCGCAGGTGGAGGTCGGTAACGGAATACGTCAGGGGGGTCTCTTCCGGGTTGATCTCGACGATGACAGCCCCCTTTTTCTTGGAAAGAAGCGGGATATTGCAGGCGGGAGTAACCTGCGCAGAAGTGCCGATCACCAGGAGGACGCCGCAGCTTTCCGCCTCGGTTTCCGCGTCTTCCTGGGCGGCCCAGGGGATCGGCTCCCCGAACAGGACGAGATTCGGCTTGAGGATCTTCCCGCATGCGCACCGGGGCGGAATCCCCTCCCGGACCTTCTCGTGCGAAGGGTACCTGTTCCAGCAGGAAAGGCAGACGAGCTCTTCCGCGTTTCCGTGGTACTCGATCACCTTCCGGGACCCGGCCGCCTGGTGCAGGCCGTCCACGTTCTGGGTGATGACCGACCGAAGCACCCCGATCCGCTCCAGTTCCGCCAGTCCGAGATGGGCGGAATTCGGGGCCGCTCGGGATAAGAGGTCGACCATTTCGGAGAGCATCTCCCAGACCTTTTCCGGGTTCCTCAGGAAAGCGCCGATGGTCGCGTACTCCATCGGATCGTACTTCTCCCACATCCCCTGGGTTCCCCGGAATGCGGGAATCCCGCTTTCCACGGAGATCCCCGCTCCGGTGAGCGCGACCGCGTTGCGGCGGGCCTTGAGCGTTTCCGCCGCCTCGCGGAAAATCCTGTCCGGCGGTCCGGGCACCTTCCGCCTTTTCCACCCTTTTACTTCATACCTTGAGGAAGGAACCCAGCTTGAGCGCGAGCCCCATGTCCCCCGCCACCTTCAGTTTCCCGGTCATGAAGGCCATCTGGCTGTTCAGCTTCCCCGCGAGCATGTCGAGGAAATCGTTTTCGGCCATCGTCACGGTGCAGTTCGGGGACGGGGCCTCGCCCGCCGCAACGGCGGCCTTCCCGTCCTTCATCATGACGTGGTAGCTTCCCTCGCCCACCTGGAACTGGTAAACGGCGTTCATCCCGGCCAGCTTCGAAGGATCGGCGTTCAGCTTGGATTCGAGCGACTCGAAGTACCCCTTCACATCCGTTCCGGCCATGGCGCTTCCCTCGCTTTCGTGCGGAAAATGAACGACGGTTCATTTATTTTTACGTTACCACCCCTCCCCTCCGCGTGTCAACGCCCGGCGCCCAAGTCGACTGGCCGAAATGTTCCTGCCCGGTGATATGATGCCCTCCATGCGTGTGATCGGCCTGACAGGGGGGGTCGGTTCCGGAAAAACCACCGTCGCCGAACTGTTTCGGGAAGAGGGAATCCCCGTCGTGGACGCGGACCGGATCTCCCGGGAGATCACCTCCCCGGGAAGCCCCGCCTATACCGACATCGTCCGCACGTTCGGCGAAATCATTCTTCAGCCCGACGGCCGGATCGACCGGAAGCGTCTCGGCGCGATCGTTTTTTCGGATGCCGGAAAGCGCGCGGAACTGGAAGCCATTACCCACCCAAGGATCGGCGAGGGGATCCGCAAGGCGATCACCTCCCTCGCCTCCAAGGGGCACATGATCGTTCTCGTCGAGGCGGCGCTCATCCACGAAAAGGAGCGCACCGGGATGTTCGAGGCGGTGATCGGGGTGCGGTGCGAACCCCACTTGCAGGTCGAGCGGATCATGAGCCGCGACGGCATCCCTCGGGAAGAGGTCGAGAAGATCGTTTCCTCGCAGATGGACCCCGAGGAAAAGGCCCGGGCCTCCGACTACGTGATCGACAATTCCGGCGACCTCGCCGCAACCCGTGCCCAGGTCAAGAAGCTCGCCGAATCCTTGAGGACGTTGCCGCCCGGCAGCTAGTCGACGAAAAACGCCCCGGTCTACTTTCCCGCCCGCAGCAGCGGTTCGGGGGCCGAATACTCCCTGCCGAACGCCCGGGCGACTCCCTCGCAGGTGATCCTGCCCGCGAAGGTGTTGAGCCCCGCCCGCAGCCCGGGAGCTCTGCGTAACGATTCCAGAACGCCCGTCCTCGCGAACCGCTTGACATATGGAAGAGTCGCCTTGGTTAGCGCGATCGTGGAGGTCCGGGGCACGGCCGCCGGCATGTTCGAAACGCAGTAGTGGACCACCCCTTCTTCGATGTAAAAAGGGTCTTTGTGCGTCGTCGGGCGGGAGGTTTCCAGCGTCCCCCCCTGATCGATGGAGATGTCCACTACGACCGCGCCCCGAGGCATGCGGCGAAGCAATTTTCTGGATATCAGGACGGGTGCCCGGTCGCCGACGACGAGCACCGCGGAGATCACAAGATCCGATGCCGCCACCGCACGTTCGATCGACTTCGGAGTGGAAACCACGGTCCGGACGCGCCCGGAGGTCTCTTTCCGGACCCTTTCCAGCTTCTCCCGGGAGATATCGAGCACCGTCACGTTGGCCCCAATCCCGGCGGCCGTCCGGACCGCGCTTCTCCCCGACGTCCCCGCTCCGATCACGCACACCGATGCGGGTTTGCCTCCCCGGACCGCCGAGAGGAGGACCCCCC
>DASUAN010000050.1:0-9339 GCA_035763765.1 Candidatus Deferrimicrobiaceae bacterium | reverse complement strand
CGCCGAATCCCCGCGAGGCGACCACCGCGCCGATGATCCCTCCGATGATCGCATGCGACGAGGAGGAGGGAATCCCGTAGTGCCAGGTGAGGAGATCCCAGAAGATCGCCCCGGCGAGGGCGGCCAGGACGACGACCTGGGTGACGTGCTGCGGGTCGACGATCCCCTTTCCGACCGTCGTCGCCACGTGCGTGGAGACGAGCGCCCCGACGAAGTTCAGGCCCGCCGCCATGAGGATGGCGTTGCGGATCGAGAGGGCCCGGGTCGAGATGCAGGTGGCGATCGCGTTCGCCGTGTCGTGGAACCCGTTGATGAAGTCGAAGGCGAGCGCGGATACGATCACCAGCCCGAGAAGGACCAGCGGGCCCTCAAGCATTTTTCAGGGCGATCCCTTCGAGGACGTTGGCCGCATCTTCGCACCGGTCGGTGACCGTCTCGAGCTTCTCGTAGATCTCCTTCCACTTGAGGATGTAGACCGGGTCCTTCTCGTGCTCGAAGAGGTAGGCGATCGCGTCGCGGCAGACCCGGTCGGCCTCGTTCTCCAGGGAGTTCACCTCCACGCAGTGCTCGTAGACCTCGTCCAGCTTGGTCGAGAGGCGAACGACCCCCCGGTGGATCTCCCGCGCGGACTTGAGGATGAGAAAGCCGAGCTCCTTGGACTGGGGAGTCGCTTCCGTGACCTTGTAGAGGACGATCCGCATGGCGGACGCGTGGATCAGGTCGATCACGTCGTCGAGCGACGAGGCGAGGGCCAGGATGTCCTCCCGGTCGATCGGGGTGATGAAGGTCGTGTTGAGCTTCCTGATGATCTCATGGGTGATCGTGTCCCCCTGGTGCTCGATCTCCTCGATCCGGTGGGCCTTCTGTTTGACGTCCTCGAAGGTGTCCAGCAGGTCCTTGAGGACCTCGGCGCCGTCCAAGGCGTTCTGGGCCGCCTTCTCGAACATGACGAAGAACTGCTCGTCGCGCGGAATGATCCGGAACATGGCCTGGACTCCTCGCTGAAAAGCCTGCACGATTGAAGATTGACGATCTAGCTTATCGGCAACCCGGATCGGAAGGCCGCGGGATGGCCGGGGGCGACATCCTCCCCGCCTACCGACGCCATCTCCGCGAGCTTGCGCTCGGCGCCCGCCACCAGATCCTCGATGATCTCCGCGACGGGCTGGATCTTCTTCGCGAAGGCGACGCTCTGGCCCGCCATGAGCGACCCGCGCTCGACGTCGCCGTCGATCACCGCCCGGCGCAGGGCGCCCACCCAGAACTCCTCGAGCCTGATCTGACCCTCCTCCCGCGACAACTCCCCGGCCTTCACCTTCGCCAGGAGGTCGAGCTGGAGGCGGTTGAAGTCGTGGGTCGCCTCGTTCACGATGGCGCGCACCGGGATCGTGGGAAGCGACGGGTCGAACTGGGTCGTAGGCATGGCGTCGCGCGCCTGCGCCCGAAGGAAGGCCGCCTTGAAGCGGGGGTGCGCGATGCACTCCTCGGCGACCACGAACCGGGTCCCCAGCTGGGCTCCCGACGCCCCGAGCGACAGGTATTGGGCGATCATCTCCCCGGTGCCGATCCCTCCGGCCACGAAGACGGGGACCTCCTTGATGTTCAGGAGGAACTCCTGCGCGAGCACGGAGGTCGCGACGGGCCCGATGTGCCCTCCCGCTTCGTTCCCCTCGATGATCAGCGCGTCCACCCCCTGCCGGATCATCCGCTTCGCCAGGGAAAGGACCGGCGCAAAGCACAGAACCTTCGCCCCCGAGGCCTTGACCTCCTCGATGTCCTTCCCCGAGGGGATGCTCCCGGCGAAGATGGCGAACGGGACCTTCTCCCGGACCACGACCTCGATGTGGGACCGGAAGGAAGGCGCCACCGTGATCATGTTGACCCCGAACGGAAACGCCGTCTTTTCGCGGGTTTTCCGGATCTCCTCCGCGAGCGTCTCCGGGGGCATGTTCCCTCCGGCGATGACGCCGAACCCCCCCGCGTTCGAGATCGCGGCGACGAGGTTCGACTCGGATACCCAGGTCATGGCGCCGCACAAAATCGCGTACCGGGTGCCCAGGAAATCGGTCCCCTTTTTCCACACATTCGGCAGGTACTTCAACGTCATGGGATATCCCCGCGGAGCCACACCGCTCAATCCTATGGAATATACCACGAGGGGGAGAAATTGGGGCACGAAAAGGGAGGTCCGGACAGGTTTCTCTGCTATAGTATTCGCCGAATGGTCCTCCAGTCCGAAATGTACGACATCACGATCGTCGGCGCCGGCCCGGTCGGGCTGTACGCCGCGTTCTACGCGGGCCTGCGGGACTGCCGGACGAAGCTCCTCGAGCTGTACCCGCAGGTGGGCGGCCGGCTGATCTCCATGTACCCGGAAAAAGAGATCTTCGACGTGGCCGGCCACGCCCGGATCCTCGCCCGCGACCTCATCGTCCAGCTCACCGAACAGGCGATGCAGTACCGCCCGACGGTCGTCCTCAACGAGAGGGTCACCGGCCTGCGCATCCTCGGGGAGCGCGTGATCGAACTTGCCACCCAGGCAGGGCTTCACTACACCCAGACCGCGGTGATCGCCGTCGGCTACGGGGCGTTCGTCCCCCGGAAGCTGGACATTCCGCAACTCGCCCACCTGGAGGGGCACGGGATCTACTACTTCCTTCCTTCCTTCGAGCCGCTCCGCGGGAAGAAAGTCCTCGTCGTGGGGGGAGGAAACAGCGCGGTCGACTGGGCGCTTTCCCTGGAGCAGATCGCCTCGGAGGTGACGCTCATCCACCGGGTCTACAAGTTCCAGGCGCACGAGGCGATGGTCGACCGGCTCTTCGCCTCGAAGGTATCGGTGAAGTTTCCCTACTTCGCCCTGAAGGAGGTCCTCGGGGAGGACCGGGTCCGGGGGGCGATCATCTGGAACGAGCGCAGCGGCAAGGAGGAGCGGATCGAGGTCGATGCGATCGTGCTCTCCATCGGAATGCTGACGAACCTCGAGCCGTTCCGGCAGTGGGGCCTGAACATCGTGGGAAGCGGCATCGCGGTCGCCTCGGACATGTCCACCAACCTGCCCGGCGTGTACGCGGCGGGGGACATCGCGACGTATCCCGGGAAGATCCTCCTCATCTCCGCGGGAGCGGGGGAGGCCGCCACGGCGGTCAACGCCGCCAAGGAATACATCGACGCGGGGGCCCTCGGAAGATGAACGGGAAGACCTCCGCGAACGCCTCCCCTTGAACCCCGGGGAGGCCCTCCCTCACTTTTCGCCGGGCGCCCCCGGGGGAGGAACCGGCGGCCCGGGGGGCTTTTTCCCGGCCTTGGCCGGAGCCTTCTTCCCGATCCCGAGGTAGGCATCGATCCCTCTCAGGATCTCCTCCCGGGCACCCGGGGAAAACCCCGCGTAGGCGTCGACGATCTTCCGGTCCCCGTCCAGAAGAAGCATCGTGGGGAACTCCGCGATCCCGATCTCGTTGGATCCCTTCAAGGCGGCGTCCAGCACGACCGGGAACGAAAGCTTCATCTCCGCCGCCTTCGCGCGGACCCGCGCCGTGTCCTCGTCGCGCATCTCCGGGTGGTCGGCGTTGACCGCGAGCAGCTTCACCCCATGCTCCTCGTACCGCCGGAGCTCTCTCCCGGCGAAGGCGAGGAACGCCGGGGAGAGCTTGTCCCAGGTCGTCCAGTAGACGACGATCAGCCCCTTCTCCCCGGAGAAGGAGGAAAGCTTCCCGCTGTCCACCGTGATCCCCACGAACGCCCTGTCCGGAACCGGATCCCCGTTCCTCAAGCCCCCCTCGAGGGCGGAGGCCGGAGCCGCGAAGGCAAACGCCGACAGAAGGAGGGCGACCACCCCCGTGCCGAACCTTCCCCATCGATGAAGAACCACTTGTCTCCCTCCTCTCCGGCGAAACGGATCTGCCGGCCTCGCTCCGGCGTTATTCCCCCCCATGGAACCGCACCCTCCAGGCGGCGCGCAGCTCCTCCGCCCGGTTCGAAAAGACGCCGTCCACCCCGCCCTCGACGAGCCGGAAGAAGACCTCCTCGTCGTCCACCGTGTACGGCAGGAGGGGCAACCCCGATTCCTTCACCTTTCGGATGCGAAGGACCGAGAGCTTCCTGTGGTCCGGGTGGATCGACGAAAGGGAGTGGCGGAGGCAAAAGGCGAGGTCGGACGCCGAGGGCCGGCCGGTCACCAGGCCGCAGGGGACGCCGGGACGGGCCGTCCTTGCGGCCAGACACTCGTCCCGCAGCCCGGAAGAGAGCAGGATCTCTCCCCGGTACCCCATCCCGCCGATCACCCGAAGCGCTGCGCGGACCCCCCCGGCCGTCTTCGTCTCGATGTTGACGGGGACGGCACCGCGGACCAGTCCCAGCACGTCGGCGAGGAACGGGATCGGCTCTCCGTTCTGGAGACGGATCCTGCGGAGCCGGGACGCCCCGGTTCGGTCCACCGGGACGTTCTCCCGCGCCGTGCGCCCCGTCCGGGGATCGTGGATGACCACCGGCTCCCCTTCCGCGGACAGCCGCACATCGAATTCGATCATGTCGGCGCGGTCGGCCAACGAGAGGGAGAATGCCTCGAGGGAATTCTCCAGGGCGCGGCGGGAAGCCCCCCGATGCGCGACGACGATCGGGGGCGCGTCCCCCCCTCCCCGGGAAAGAAGTCTCATGCCCGTACAATATCCCACGCCGAAGTCGCAGGAAACCATCTATAATTCCTGATCATGATCCGCGTCATCTACAACCCGGCGGCCGGGCCGAAAATGGTGCGCAACATCGACCGTGTCCGGCAGTCCCTCACCGCGGGGGGAACGCCGTTCGAGATCTGCGAGACCTCCGGTCCCGAGGACGCCATCCTGCTCGCCCGGGAGGCCGCCTACGGGGGGAGGGACACGGTCATCGCCGTCGGAGGGGACGGCACCGTGAACGAGGTGGTCAACGGGATCGCCGGAACGGCAACCCGGCTTCTGGTCATCCCCCACGGCACGGGGAACGTCTTCGCGGCGGAGGTGGGCCTTCCGAAGTCCGTGGAGGGATGCCTTTCCCTCCTCTCCGGGGGGAAAACGATCACGGTGCGGCTCGGAAAGGCGGGGAAACGGCACTTCCTGCTCCTGGCCTCCGCGGGTTTCGACGCCGAGGTGGTGGAACGGATGAGCGCCCGCGGGAAGCACTACCTGGGGATCGGTGCGTACGTCCTGGCGGGGATGCGGCATATCTTCCGGGATCAGCCGAGCCTGTGGGTGGAACTGCCGGGAACAGAACGAATGGAGGGGCAGGCCGTCGTCGTCTGCCGGGGGAAAAAGTACGGCGGGGGGACGATCATGGCCCCCTCCGGGAACCTCGAGGGAAACACCTTCCAGGTGATCGTCCTGCGCAGGCTCGGGCGTCTTCCGATCGTGCGATTCGCATGGAACGTGCTCCGGGGGAAACACGCCGGTTCCCCGGAGGTCTGGATCCAGGAGGCGCACTCGGTCCTCGTCCGTTCCCGCATCCCCTCCGCCGTTCAGGTCGACGGAGAGTACCTCGGGCCGCTTCCCATGCGGTTCGAGATGACGGACGTCACCGTCCGGATCATCATTCCGCCCGCCTCCCCGGGGGAACCCCCGGGAGACGACCGGCCCTCCTAAGGCGAATTTCGATTTTCCTTTTCCGCCGGGCCGCATTAAGATGAAGCTTCCCCGTCAGAATTTCACCTACGGAGGACTCCCCTCATGCGCCACATGATTCTCGGAAGCGGGCCGGCCGGGCTTGCGGCCGCGAAAGCCGCCCGGAAGAAGGAAAAGGATGCCGAGGTCGTCATCGTCACCGAGGAGTTCGCCGCCCCCTACCTGCGGCCCAATCTCCCCGACCTCATCTCCGGGGAGGTCGAACCCACCGCGATCCTGGACCCGCAGGGAAAGGACCTGGCGGCCGAAGGGATCACCGTCCTGTCCGGCAAGCGCGCCCGCCGCGTGGACGCCGCCAAGAACCGGATCCTGTTCTCCGACGGGAGCGAAGAGACCTACAACTTCCTCTGCATCGCCACGGGCGGGAAGCCGATCCTCCCCCTCGCCCTGATGGGAAGCTTCGGCTCCTTCCTGTCGCTCAACTCCTTAAGCGACGCGCTCCGGATCAAGGCGCGCGCGCTCCGTTCGGACATCTCGGTCGTGTTCGGGCCGGGCTACCTCGGGCTCGAGGCGTCGCGGGCGCTCCGCAAGCTGGGCCAGCAGGTGATCTGGATCAATCCCGGCCTCCCGCGGTTCGGAAACCCGATTTCCGGGGAGCTCGAGGCGAAGGTCACGGAGAAGCTCCGGAACCACGGCGTCACCATCAAGGAAGGGACGGACATCGCCGACGTCCTCGACCTCGACGGGAGGACGCATCTCGTGTACACCTCCGGGGGCGAAGAGATCCGCTGCCAGATGATCGTGGTCGCCACGGAGCGGCTCCCCGTGGTGAATTTCCTCGAGGGAAGCGGGGTGAAGGTCGGCACGGGGATCCTGGTCGACGAGTACCTGCTCACGAACGTCTCCAACATCTTCGCGGCGGGCGACTGCGCGGAGGTGTTCGACATCCACCACCGGGAGAGCCGGATCAACTTCGGCTGGCGCAGCGCGATGAAGCAGGGGGCGCTCGCCGGGGAGAACATGGCGGGCGGCGGCAAGCTCTACATCCGGAACATCGAGGACTACTTCGGGCTCCTCTACGGGTCCCCGTTGCTCGAAAGGGTGAAGTAGGGGGCCTCGGAAGGCGAAAGGGGATCCGTCACCCTCCGGCTGGACCGCCCGCGTCGCTTCCCCTTCTCAATAGTCGATCCCCTTCTCCGCCTCGAAGCCCAGCTCGTAGGGGTGCTTGATGTTGCGCATCTCGGTCACGAGGTGGGCGAGCCGGACGATCTCCCCGTGGGCGTTCCGCCCCGACAGGAGGAGATGGACGGCGGGCGGCTTCTCCCGGACGAGGGAGAGGACCTCGTCGAGCTCAAGAAGCCCGAGGTGGAGGGCGACGTTCACCTCGTCGAGGATGATGACGTCGTACCGCCCGGAGAGCATCTTCTTCCGGGCGACCGCGAGGGCCTTCTTCGCCGCGGCGACATGCTCCTCGAACGGCAGGGTGTCCCCCCGGATGCCGACGAACCCCTTCCCCATGGGGATCAGTTCGAACTCGGGCGCCAGGCGCTTGGCACCGTCGATCTCGCCGTAATGAAGCGACCCCTTGATGAACTGGATCATCGAGACGCGCATCCCGTACCCCACCGCGCGCACCGCCATCCCGAGGCACGAGGTGGTCTTGCCCTTCCCGTCGCCCGTCAGGACCAGGACGAGGCCCCGCCGCGGCTTGTCTGGTATCTGCCCTACCCGTTTCCGGGCCATCGTCTCCTCCCTTCCTCTCTGATGCACTGCGCGGGACAACCGTTGTAGGATAATATCGTCATTCGGGGAGGTCGCGCCATATCGGGAGGAAGGGCGATGCCAGGGGAAGCGAAGCGCTGCATGGTCTGCGCGAAGGAGAAGGTCTTCGAGGGATCGATCTGCCAGGAGTGCAAGGCGATGATCCGCGGCGAGGCCACGGAGAAGGGGAAGAAGATCAAGAAAGAGGCCGAGAAGGAGATCCGCAGGGAGGGAATCCCCCCCAAGAAGTGACGGGGGTCGCGTCTACCCCCCCAAAACGATCTCGCCGAACTTCTTCCCGAAGTCCACGCACGCCGCGAGATCCGCCTCGGAAGGAGCCATCCGGACCCGGATCGGCTCGGGGGCGATCTTCAGTCGCATCGAGGCCAGGATGTCCTGGACGGTCTTGATCGCTTCGCCGCTCCAGCCGTAGGATCCGAACACCGAGGCGCGCTACCCCTTCACGTTCAGCACGACGAGGTTCGCGATCAGGTTCAGGATCGGGTGGGGAACGTTCGCGTTGAGCGTGGGGGTCCCGATGAGAAACCCCGCGGACGTCTCGAACTCGTCGATGATCTCGTCCATGGGGACTTCGACGCTGTTGATCAGCGTCGCCGCAACCCCCGCCGACCGCACCCCCTCCGCCACCTTGGCGGCCATGTTCGCCGTATTCCCGTAGGCCGAGGCGTACACGACGGCCACCTTCTTCTCGGTCACCCGCGACAGCACGGAGGCGCGCTCCTCGTACCAGGAGAGGTAGGACCCCGGATCCTTCCGCAGGATCGGACCGTGGGAAGGGGCCACCATCGCGATCGGCAAATTCCGGATCTTCTCGCACGCCTTGAGCACGTGCTCCTTGTAAGGACGCATGATCGTGCTGTAGTAGAACTCGAACGCCTTCCGGGCGGTCTCGGGTTCGGAAAGCTCGTCGTTGAAGAACTCGGGGCTGCAGTAGTGCGCGCCCAGGAAATCGCACGGGAAGAGGATCCGGTCCTCGACCAGGTACGTGAGGATGGTGTCCGGCCAGTGCAGGAACGGGGTGTTGAAGAACCGCAACGTCTTCCCGCCGAGGGAAAGCTCGTCGTCGTCGTTCACGATCCGGAACCGGTACCCGGCGTGCACGAGGTTGTCGACGAACGTCTTCGCCGACCGGGAGAGATACACCGTGACGTTCGGGTTCCGCTCGAGAAGGTCGACGAGCGCCCCCGCATGGTCCGGCTCGGAGTGGTTGATCACCACGGAATCGAGCTGCTCGGGGGGCAGGAACCGGGAAACGTTGCGGAACAGATCCCCGGCAAACGGGCGTTTCACGCAGTCGATCAGCGCCGTCTTCTCGGTTCCCCGGACCAGATAGGCGTTGTAGGTGGTCCCGTACTCCGTCGGGATGACGATGTCGAAAACCGCCAGGTCAGGATCCTTCGCCCCCACCCAGTGGACGTCGGGCGCCAGCGTCACCGGTCCCATCGTGCCCCTCCCCTCCTTTACTCCCGGATCTCCTCGAACTCGTCCTTCCCCGCGCCGCAAAGGGGGCAGACCCAGTCGTCGGGGATGCTCCGGAACGGGGTTCCCGGCTCGACCCCGTTTTCGGGATCCCCCACCACGGGATCGTACACGTACGCGCAGACTACGCATCGCCACTTGTTCATCACGTCTCTCCTTGCGGGTGATCGAGAATGGGGGAGATTATATCCCCCGCGGCGAACGATCCGCAACACCGCTCCGGCAACTTTCCCCGGGGTATCCGGTCCCCGGATCCCCCCCCGGGCGCGCAGCCGTCGCCACTCCCCTTCCGGGAATCCGGGGGGAGGAAGCACGAACCCCGGCTTCACCACGCCCACCCGAATCCTCGGGGCGAGGAGCTTTTCCCATGCGGCCGCCTGGTGCGCAAGGGCGAGCTTCGAGAGGCAGTACGGAAGGTAGCCGGGCCAAAGCCGGGAGGCGCCCGCATCCCCCAGGAAAAGGAGCGCTCCCCCGGGGGCCGCCCGGAGGA
>DASUAN010000049.1:0-4017 GCA_035763765.1 Candidatus Deferrimicrobiaceae bacterium | reverse complement strand
GGCAGGGCCTGCGCCGGGGAGGGGAGGGAGAACAGGAGCAGGGCGGGGAGCAGGATCAGGAATCGCCTCATGGTACCTCCTTTGCCTTCTGCTATAATGTCCGCGCGGTTTCCACACGGAAACCCGACGGAGCGGAAATGACGACCGAAAGGAAACGGGAAATCCGGCGCCGAAGGAAGAGGAAGGAAAAGTCCAGAAAACGCCGACGGAAAGAGGCGGGAAAGAAGTAAGCGCCCGAGCCCGCGAAAGAGGTTCCTCCCGCGAGGGGGAACGCGGCCGAAAGCCATCGGACGGAAGCGGATGGGGCGCTGGTGGCCCCCCCGGACTTCAAATCCGGTAGGGAGGCAGCAATGTCTCCGGTGGGTTCGATTCCCTCACGCTTCCGCCACCCATTTTCATTCCTCATGGAAATACTTATCGATAGAAACGGGCGGTTTCTTCAGGGGCGGAAGGAGTATCGGCACCCGCAGTAGTTCTGCCGGTAGATCCCGAGCCGCTTTGCGGCCTCCACGCTCTTTCGGAAGCCGTCGTTCTTCTTCAGGTTTTCCTCGAGGAAGAGAACCCCGGCCTTCTCCCCTTCCTCGCGGCCGATGCGGTTCACCATCGCGGCGTCTTTTTTCGGGCTGACGGTAAGGACCGTGGAAAAGGCGGGGATCCCGAGGGATTTCGCCTCCTTCGCGGTCCGTGCGAGACGCATCCGGATGCACGCCTCGCACCGCCTTCCCCTCTCCGGTTCGGCCTCGAGCCCGGCAACCGCTGCCTCCCACTCCTCTTTTCCTTCCCGGGAGGCGATCAGGGGGACCGGAACGTGGACGGCAAGCGCCTCGGTCGCGGAGAGACGGCGGTGGAACTCCTCCTCCGGCTGGATGTTCGGGTTGAAGAAGAACCCCGTGACCCGGAATCGCTCCTGCATCGCGGGAACGCCGTAGGATGCGTCGGGAGCGCAGCAGATGTGGAGCAGGACGCTGTCCAATGCCTCGTTCCTCCCGTTCTTTCCTCAGGTGAAACCCCACCTTCCGGATCCTTTATCTTATAATTGATGTGAGAGGAAAAGGAGAAAAACCCCGTGACCACCAACGGAGTTCTGTTCGCCCTGACGTTTCTGACGACCCTCGTCGCGGGGGCCTTCCTCGCCGGGGGGAATCCGCTGAAAAATCCAATCGACCTGCTCCTCGGGTTCATGTTTTCCCTCCCGCTTCTCTCCATTCTCGGGGTCCATGAGCTGGGCCATTACACGGCGGCCAGGCGGCACGACGTGGAGGTGACGCCCCCGTACTTCATCCCCGCCCCGTCGTTCATCGGGACGTTCGGCGCCTTCATCAAGATCAAGTCGCCCGTCCCGCACCGGAACGCCCTGATGGACATCGGGGCCGCCGGTCCGATCGCGGGTGCCATCGTGGCCGTGCCCGTCCTCCTCGTCGGGCTCAAACTGTCGGTCGTGCGGCAGACCGCCGGGGCCGAAACGGGCATCCCCCTCGGGGAGTCGATCCTCTTTCGGGCGGCGACGTACGCCGTTCTCGGGAGCGTCCCGGAGGGGCACGACGTGGTGCTGCACCCGGTGGCGTTTGCGGGGTGGATCGGGCTGCTCGTCACGGCCCTCAACCTCCTCCCGTCCGGCCAGCTCGACGGCGGCCACATCGCGTATGCCCTCTTCGGCGGGGCATACACCCGGGTCGCGCGGACCATTCCGTTCCTCCTCCTACCCCTCGGGCTCCTCTGGGGGGGTTGGTTCATCTGGGCCGTCCTCCTGATGATCCTCGGGACGAACCATCCTCCGCCCCTTTTCGACGAGATCCCCCTGACGCCCGGAAGGCGCCGCCTGGGCATCGCGGCGGCCCTCCTCTTTGTGCTCTGCTTCACCCCCAACCCGGTTCCGGTGTAGAGGGGTCGGCCATCCGCGAGCTCCTCGCCCTGCGCTCCCACGTAGACCGCCACCGGCGGGCGTACCTTTTTTGCGCCCTCGTCCTTTTCGTTTCGAGTCTTTTCGGTCTCCTCGTCCCGTGGATGATCCGGGAGGCGATCGACGGGATCTCGGCGCCGGACGGGCGGGAGCGGGTCGTCCGGGCGGTGTCCTGGATGGTCCTGTTCGCCGCGCTGCACGGGGGGTTCCGGTATCTCGGCCGGCGCGGGATGCTCGTCACCGCCCGACGGGTGGAGATGCGCCTCCGGCGGGACGTCCTCTCCCACGTGATCCGCCTTCCCCTGTCGTTCTTCCAACGGACGCCTACCGGCGACGTGATGTCCCGGCTGACGAACGACGTCTCGGCGGTCTGGCTGCTCCTCGGCCCCGGCGTGCTGACCCTCGTCGGGACGGCGATCTCCTACGTCCTGGCGCTTCTCTTCATGGCCCGGATCAGCGTCCCGCTGACGCTCGTCTCGCTCGCGCTGGCCCCCGTGATCGTATACACCTCCCGGCAGTACGGCCGGGCGTTCCACCGTCACCACCGGAAGGCCCAGGAATCCCTTTCCGCGATGAACGCGGACCTCCAGGAGAACATCTCCGGCATCCGGCTGGTCAAGGCGTACGGGCTCGAGGGCCGGGAGGAGGGACGGTTCGGCCGCGCCTGCCGGGACTATTACCGGCAGAACGTCTCCGTCTCGAAGACCTCCGCCGCCTTCCACGGGGCGATCGGGCTTCTGGCCGGAGCAGGGGTGGCTCTGGTCCTCCTGCTGGGCGGTTGGCTGGTGATCCGGGGAGGGCTGACGCTTGGGGGGTTCGTCGCCTTCAACGCCTATCTCGCGATGCTCTCCTTTCCCACGATGGCGCTCGGATGGGTGATCAACCTTTTCCAGCGGGGCAGCAGCGCGATGGGAAGGATCAACGAGTTTCTCGAAATCCTCGCGGAGCCGCACGAACCCGCCCTGTTCCCCCAGCCGAAGGATGATCGGGCCCCGTTTCTCGAGGTCCGGGATCTGCGGTTCGTCTACGAGGGGCAGGAACGGGGCGAGGCGCTCGCGGGGGTCACCTTCTCCCTCCGGAAGGGGGAGATCATAGGCCTCGTCGGGAAGACGGGCAGCGGGAAGAGCACGCTCTTCTCCCTGTTGCTCAGGCTGCACCCCGTTCCGCCGGGGACGGTCTTCCTCGCGGGGAGGGACATCACCGGCATCTCCCTGGACGAAGTCCGCCGCACGGTGAGCCTCGTGAGCCAGGACCCGTTCCTCTTCTCCGATACGATCCTGGCGAACATCGGTTTCGGGCAGGAGGTGCCGGACGAAACGGAGGCGCGCCGGGCCGCCTCCATGGCCCGGTTCCTGGCGGAGGTGGAGGAGATGCCCGAGGGGCTGCGCACGGTGATCGGGGAGCGGGGGATCTCCCTTTCCGGCGGACAGAAGCAGCGGACCACGATCGCCCGGGCGCTGTGCGCGGGAGGGGAGCTGCTCCTGCTCGACGACGCCCTCTCTGCGGTCGACTCGGAGACGGAGCGGGAGATCTTCCGGGAGATCCTCTCCGAACGGGGCGGCAGGACGGTCCTGTTCAGCACGCACCGGATGGCGTCCCTCTCGCGGTGCGACCGGATCCTGGTCCTCGAGGAGGGCCGGGTCGTCGAGGAGGGGACCCACGACGAGCTGCTTTCCCGCGGGGGGGCCTACTTCGACCTCTATTCCCGGCAGATGATCGTAAGCGAGCTGGAGGCGGCCCCGTGAGCAACGGGACCGAGTTCTATTTCTACGAGGACCGCGTCGAGTCCCGGGGGATGGACGTCCGCCTCCTGCGCCGTCTCTTCTCCTACCTGGCTCCCCACAAGGGCCTGATCGCGCTGGCCCTCGCGGGGCTTCTGCTCGGGACGGTCTGCCAGCTCGCCGGACCGTACATCATCAAGCTCGTCATCGACGGGAACATCACCCCCCGGACCCTCGACGGAATGGCGGGGCGGGTCGCCCTCTACCTCGCGGCGCTCGCCGGCGGGATGGGGTTCCTCTACCTCCAGATGTTCACGGTGTCGATCATCGGGCAGCGGGTCATCCTCCACATCCGCACCGAGATGTTCGGCAGGATCCAGCGCCTGCCCGTCGCCT
>DASUAN010000048.1:0-2982 GCA_035763765.1 Candidatus Deferrimicrobiaceae bacterium | reverse complement strand
CCGCGAAGACATTTCGCAGGATCCGGAAGAGGAAGAAATCGTGGACGACGATCCGCTTGCCCTGCAGAGGAATCCGGGGGGCAGACAGTTTTTCCGACAACTCCTGCAGCTGCCCGGAGCTTGGAACCGTGATGTGCCCCTTCGCGTTGAGAGCGCGGATGGCGTTGACGTTGGGAAGATGCAGCTCCTTTGCCCCGCTTTCCGAAAAATCCTCGAGAACCTGCGGCAACTGGTGGATAGTCTCCTCGTCCGGGGTAAACGATACCGCGCGCGCGTCCTCGGGGATGCACCGGGAGAACGTCTCCCCCCCCTCGACGGCCCAGAGGAAGGAAATGGGATACCCCCATCGGGTAGCCCCGACGGCCCGGGCGGTAAGCCCCAACGTCGCATCGACCTTCGGGTGGGCCTTGTGGATCTCCGTGAAGATGGCGGAGAGCTCGGAGATTCCCCGGTCGCCCTCGATCTTCAGTTCCACAAACTCGGGCGCGATCCCCCGGATCTGGCGGGCGATCCGCTTCGGTCTCCCGACCCGGCCGCGGAAGTCGACGTCCCAGCGGATCCTTGTCGGCAAGAAAAATTCCACCCCTTGCCCCTTCGAACTCATGATGTTTTCCAAAGCGGCCCCTGCGGAGCTTGCGGCGCGTCGAGGATCACCCAGCCCTTTTCCTCGAGGGTCCGGAGAAATTCCCCTACCTCCTCCTCCATCTCTTTGGCATCGTTCTCGAACAGCGCGGCGACATCCCGGGCGATCTTTCCCCCGGTGTTGATCCCGTTGATCCGGGTCCAGACCTCGGCCCCCACCAGGTTCAGCTGGTGGATCGCCCCTTTGTCCATCAGCGTAAGGACGCCCAGGTCCTCGTACTCCTCCCCTGCGCGCGCCCGCTCCCAGGCCAGTTCCCGCATCCCCTCTTCCAGTCTCCAGACGATCTCGGGGTTCCGCTTCGGCCTCATGGCGTCCTACCCTTCCACCACGCGGATTCGAGCCGGGTCGGACACCCCGATCCCCGCCTCTCCCGCCATCCGGATGTGGGCCACCTCGGCGGCCTTCCGGCCGAAGAGGGATAGCGCCGCGACCGTGTCCGCGGCCACGATGTCCGCGGAGGCAAAGATCTTTCCCACGGCTTGGACATCTTCCAGGTTCCCCCCCGTCGGGCCGTTCCGCAGGAGGATCCGCGTCGCGTCGATCACCGTGAGGTGGGTGGGGACCCTGCGGTTCAAGTCCACGAGGCACTCCGGAAGCCGGAAATGGATCTGGCTGCGGTTTCCTCCCATCACCCCCATCATGTTCTTCAAGCCCAGCGTGACCGTGGACAGGGAGTGGTGCTTGGCCACCGGGACGTTCACGATTCTGTCCGCTTCCAGGGCATCCCGGTAAAGGTCCCATTCCTTCAGGACCAGGGCTTCCGGGATGGCCGCCCGCCGGAACTTCCGGTCCTCCACGTGGAAGACGCGAAGGGCGTCGCCCGCGCCGTGCTTCCTTGCGTACGTCTCGACGGCCCGCTGGATTCCGCTGCTCACGTAGCAGCGCCTCGGCTCGTTGCAGGTCCGGTCGAACACGCGCACTTCCTTCGCCCCGGCGGAAAGGCACATCCCCGCGAGGGCGACGACCACGTCCGGATCCGTGTTGGCTGCCTGCTCGGGAGTCCGGTCCCACCCGATGTTCGGCTTCAGGACGACGACATCCCCCCGGGATACGAAGGCCCGGATCCCTCCGATGGCCTCGACCGCCCGGCGGACGTTCTCCGCCGCGGCTGCGCCCGAAGCCACCGCCACCTGCGGACCGGCCTCTGCGGCACCTGCCTCGCGGAGGAGGGAGAAGGCTCCTTTGGGCAGGCCGGCCCCGCCCGCCAGCCACCCGGCGCCCCAGGCAATGGCCGTGCCCGTTGTCGCCCCCATATATTTCAGGAACCGCCTTCGGTCCATGCCGCAGCGACGCATCCGGACCTCCCGTCCTTTCCAATCGAAACTAGGATTTTACCATACCCCCTACCGCCGATCGGCAACGGATGGAAACCGGGACCCTACGGTTCGGGAATGCGCATCCTCACCATTTGCGGCGCAAGAGGTTGAGGATATAGTATTCCCCATCGGTTGGATTCCGCTGGAAAGGAATGCCAAGATCTTGGCATCGGACGTGATCACGGCACTCTCCAAGGACAAGAAGGGGGCATCCCCCCGGGTCCTCATCGCCATTCCTGCCTACCGGGAGGAAAATTCGATCGGAGCGATCGTCGCATCCGTCCGGCGGAAATTTCCCTACGACGTCGTCGTGGTGAACGACGGCTCTCCGGACGGCACCTCCGCCGCGGCAAGGAGCGCAGGAGCGATCACGCTGGATCTCCCCTGCAACCTGGGGATCGGGGGCGCCATCCAGACGGCCTATCGGTTCGCCCGAGATCATGGGTACGACGCACTGGTGCGCATCGATGCCGACGGCCAGCACGAGATCGAGGACATCCCCCGCGTGCTCGAACCCGTTCTCCGGGGCGAAGCCGATGCCGCGATCGGATCGCGGTTCCTGGGCGGCAAGAAGTACAAGGTTTCTTTCCCCCGCATCTTCGGCATCCGGTTTTTCCGATGGCTCGTCCGCTCGAACACCGGCTACCGTGTGACGGATCCGACCTCGGGATTTTTCGCGGTGAACCGCCGCCTGATCGAGTTCTACGCCCATCACTACCCTTCGGATTATCCGGAAGTCGACGCCTACATCCTCATGCACCGGCTTCGGGCAACGGCAGTGGAGGTGCCGGTCCGGATGTACGGACGCGCGGAGGGGAAATCCTCTATCACGGCATTCCGGGCGATGTATTATATGGTCAAGGTAACGCTCTCGTTCCTCATCAACCGGATCCGGAGGTTCGATTGAACAGGATAACGGTTCTCGCCGTTTTTGCTTCCGCTTCCCTGCTCCTCTATATCCTCGAAATGGTCCGACGACGACGGCTCCGGGAGGAGTACTCCATCCTCTGGCTGGCGGGCGGC
>DASUAN010000047.1:0-2317 GCA_035763765.1 Candidatus Deferrimicrobiaceae bacterium | reverse complement strand
ATCTTGCCGACGACACGCTAAATTCTGCCTATGGAATATTTTCTCCAGCAGGTCATCAACGGTCTGCAGCTCGGGTTCGTATACGCCCTGATCGCCCTCGGGTACACGATGGTCTACGGGATCGTTCGGCTGATCAATTTCGCCCACGGGGACGTCTTCATGATCGGGGCGTTCATCGGCCTTTACGCCATCGAACGGTTCCAGCTGCCCCTGGCAGCGGTGTTCGCATCTGCCGTCATCGGATGCACGGTTTTGGCGGTGTTGATCGAGCAGCTGGCATACCGTCCCCTGCGACACGCCCCGAAGATCTCGTCGCTGATCACCGCGATCGGGGTGTCGCTGTTCCTCGAGTACTTCACGAGCCTTCGGCAGGTATTCGGACCGAACTTCTATTCCTTTCCTCGTCCGTTCCCGGTGGTCAGCTGGGAAGTGCGGGGGATTCTGGTGACCAATATCCAGGCGGTCATCCTGGCCGTCACGATATTGTCCCTGCTGCTTCTCCAGTTCATCGTGTTCCGGACGAAGGTGGGCAGGGCGATGCGGGCCGTCTCGTTCGATTACGTCACCGCGGGGCTCATGGGGGTAAACGTCAACGTCGTGATCTCGTTTACCTTCGGGCTCGGCGCGGCGCTGGCAGGCGTGGGAGGGGTGCTGTACGGCATCGCCTATCCCCAGGTGAACACCTTCATGGGGTTCATGCCGGGCCTCAAGGCATTCACCGCGGCCGTGCTGGGAGGGATCGGGAACATCCCGGGAGCGGTTCTGGGGGCGCTCATCATGGGGCAGTCCGAAACGATGGTGGCGGCCTATCTGTCCTCCACGTACCGAGACGGAATCGCCTTCGTGATTCTCATCCTGGTGCTCTTGTGGAAACCGACGGGAATCCTCGGGACTCCGCGGACGGAAAAGGTCTGATCCCTTGAAGGAATCTTCCCGCAACCTCGTCAAGATCGTCGCGATCTTCGCCTTTCTGGCGGGCGGCATCTCCTTTCTCGCCGAGTCGGGGCTGGTGAACCCCTACTGGATCCAGATTTTCGAACTGGCGTGCGTCGTCGCGATTTCAGCCCAGGGACTGAACATCATCTACGGGTTTACCGGCCTCTTCTCCCTCGGGCATGCGGCCTTCTACGGAATCGGCGCCTACACCGCCGCCTATCTCATGAAAATGTACGGCGGGCAGTCCCAGGCGGGGTTTTTCGGTGCCCTGCTGGCGGGGGGAGGGGCGGCGGCCGCGGTCGCCTATCTGATCGGATTGCCGACGCTGCGGCTCACCTCGGACTACCTCGGGATCGCGACGCTCGGCTTCGGGATCATCATGAAGGTGATCTTCGACAACGCGGACAGTTTTCTTCCCGAACTGGGAGGAGCCCGGGGAATGACCGGCATCGCGAAGATGACGACCGTTCCCTGGGCGGTATTTTTCCTTCTCGCCTCCCTTTGGATCGTCCGGAACACCATCCACTCCAGCTACGGACGTGCGATCCTCTCGATCCGCGAGGATGAGATCGCCGCCGAGACGATGGGCATCGACACGCTCCGGTACAAGATGGTCGGCTTCGTGACCGGGTGCGCTTTCGCCGGAGTGGCAGGCGGCCTTTACGCACACCTGTACGCCTTCCTCCACCCGAGCAATTTCGACTTCTTCAAGTCGATCGACATCCTGGTCATCGTCGTCATCGGCGGATTGGGGAACATGAGCGGGACGCTGGCCGCCTCGTTCGGATGGATCTTTTTGCTGGAGGGACTGCGGGTGATCCTCCCCCCCGGGTATGTCGAACTCCGGTGGGTCCTGATTCCCGTCCTGCTGATCGTCACCATGCTGCTTCGCCCGCAGGGCCTCTTCGGGACCCGGGAGTTTCCGTTTTTCCAGTGGAGGTCGTTTCGATGATGCTCGAGATCCGGGGGATCACCAAGCATTTCGGCGGCATCCGGGCTGTGGACGGGGTGGACCTTCGGCTGGCGGAAGGGGAGCTCGTGGGGCTCATCGGCCCGAACGGTTCGGGTAAGACCACGGTGTTCAATCTGATGACGGGGATCTACCGCCCCGACGCCGGGACGATCACACTCGAGGGGAAGAATCTCGTAGGTCTGTCCCCGCACCGGATCAACCGCCTCGGGATCGCCCGGACCTTCCAGAACATCCGGCTTTTTCGGAACCTCTCCGTCATGGACAATGTGCGGATCGCCCACCACTCGCACCTGGAGTACGGGCCTCTGTCTGCGCTGTGCCGGACCGTTCGCTACTACCAGGGGGAGGAGGAGCTTCAGGCAAAGGTTGAAGATTTTCTATCGATCTTCTCGCTTCAAAACAAAGCAA
>DASUAN010000046.1:0-4967 GCA_035763765.1 Candidatus Deferrimicrobiaceae bacterium | reverse complement strand
CAACGTCGTCTTCCCGTGATCCACGTGACCAATCGTGCCGACGTTCACGTGAGGCTTCTTCCGCTCAAATTTCTGCTTGGCCATGGGGTTCCGCTCCTAAAATGAGGATGAGGTGTCCATCGTCAATATGGAGCCCACGAGCAGGATTGAACTGCTGACCTCGTCCTTACCAAGGACGCGCTCTGCCTACTGAGCTACGTGGGCGCGTTCTTTTCTGGAGCGGGCGACGGGAATCGAACCCGCGACCAACAGCTTGGAAGGCTGTGACTCTGCCAACTGAGTTACGCCCGCATGATTTATAATCTTTTAATTTTATAAACGAATTTTGAATACGTCAATAGCAAACGAGGGTTTCTTTTCCGTAAGCGTTCCTCCATCCCCTGGAACAACGTTGGTGGAGGGGGGAGGATTCGAACCTCCGTAGGCGCTGCCAGCAGATTTACAGTCTGCCCCCTTTGGCCACTCGGGTACCCCTCCCCGGGATCCTGGAGCCGACGAAGGGAATCGAACCCCCAACCATCTGATTACAAATCAGACGCTCTACCGTTGAGCTACGTCGGCACTACCTACCGATTCCTAAACGAGATATTGGACCCCATCCATCCCCCGATGTCAATGCTTTTCGTAGGACCGTTCGGTTCCCGATTTTCCTTGGATGCGAACGCAGAACGCGACGATGCCCGAAGCGACCCCCACGTTCACGGAATCCGTTCCTTCCTCCATGGGGATGCGCACCGATCCGTCGCATTTCTCCCGGACGAGTCGCCGGATTCCCTTGTCCTCGCTTCCCATCACGAAGGCCGCCCGGGCGGGCGGGACGAAATTCGACACGTCGGTCTCCCCGTCCTCCGCGGCCGCAAAGACCCAGAAATCCGCTTCCTGCAAATGCTCGATGGCCCGGGATAGATTGGTCACCTGGACCACGGGGACGTGCGCCGCCGCTCCCGCGGACGCTCGGAAAACGGCGGGGGTCACGGGACAGGACCGGTCCCTGGGAATGACGACCCCCGAAAAGCCGAACGCCCTGGCGTTTCGGAGCACCGTTCCCAGATTATGGGGATCGGTGATGCCGTCGAGGAGAAATGCGGCACACCTTCCCGGCAGGGAGGCGATCCACTCCGGCAGTTCGGAATACCGGAACTCGGGAATCTCCGCCGCGATTCCTCCTCCCTCCTTTTCCCCGGTTCGGCGGTGCCACTCCTCTCTCGTGCAGGCGAGGATCGGCACTCCGCCCGCCTCCGCAAGCGCCGTGATCCGTTCCCTGCCCTTCCCGGTTGCCGAGTCGGCAAGAAGTACCTTCTCCGGCCGCTGAAGACGGGAGAGGAGAAGTTCCTCCACGGGATGTTGCCCAGTGACCCACATTTTCCTAGGTCGTCCGGGAGCCTGCCTCCCTCCCCTTTCTCATTTCCGATGCGAACCGTCTCGCCGCGGAGACGGGGTCCGCGGCCCTCGTGATCGGCCTCCCCACAACGAGGTAGTCCGCTCCGCCGCGCACCGCCTCGAACGGGGTCACGACCCTTTTCTGATCGCCCACCGCATTCTCCGGGAGCCGGACTCCCGGGGTGACGAGAACGGCCGATCTCCCCAGGAGGTCGCGTACGGCCCCCACTTCCTGCGCGGAGCAGACGATCCCGCCGATCCCCTCCTCAAAGGCCGTTTTTGCCAGGCGGAGCACCATCGCCGCCGGCGAACCGGAAAAACCGATCTCGGAAAGATCGGCTTCATCGAGACTGGTAAGCACCGTGACGGCGAGGACCGTCGTCCCCGTCCCGCGCGCGGCCTCCGCGGCGCGGGCGAGCATCTCCCTTCCCCCGGAGGCATGCACCGTTGTGAACCGGACCCCGAGCGCCGCGGCGGAACGGATGGCCCCGGCCACCGTGTTCGGAATGTCGTGGAATTTCAGATCGAGGAAAACGTCCGCCCCCGCGCCGCGGATCCTTCGCACGAGTTCGGGGCCGCCGCGGGGGAAAAGCTCCATCCCCACCTTGAACATCCCCACCTCCCCCGTGAGAACCTCGACCGTCGAAAAAGCGGAACCCGGGGAATCCGTGTCCAGCGCGACGATGATCCGTTCTTTCACGGGGTGCACTCCTTTCTTTTTCTTTCCACGGCTTCGAGGACACGCGCGGTGATCGCCGAGAGCTCGATGCGGTCGGTCGCCCCCGTCCCCCGATCCCGGATCTCCCCGAACCCCGCCTCGAAGTTCTTCTCCCCGAAGGTCACGCGCAGCGGGATGCCGACAAGATCTGCGTCCTTGAATTTGATCCCCGGCCGCTCGTCCCGATCGTCGTACAGCACGTCGATCCCCTTTTCGAAGAGCTCTTGCGCCACTCGCTCCGCCGCCTTCGCCAGGGATGCGTGTTTCATGTTCACCGGAAGCACGCACACCTCGAAGGGGGCGATCGATACCGGCCATCGGATCCCGTCCTCGTCATGATGCTGCTCGATGGCGGCGGCGGCGGTCCTTCCGACCCCGATCCCGTAGCAGCCCATCACGATCGTCCGGTCCTTCCCGCCGGCGTCGAGATACTTCGCGGAAAGGGCCTCGCTGTACTTCGTACCGAGCCGGAAGACGTGCCCGACCTCGATCCCTCGCGAAAAACGCAGGGGGCCCGAACACCTCGGGCAGCGATCCCCTTCCTCGACGAGCCGCAGGTCGGCGTAGCTTTCCGGTCGGAAATCCCTTCCGGGGACGACGTCCACCAGGTGCGCGTCTTTTTCGTTCGCCCCGGTGGCCCCGGACGCGATCCTCCGGACGGAGTGATCCGCGAGCACCCGGACCGCAAGTCCCACCGGTCCCGCATATCCTGAAGGAGCGCCCGTGATTTTCCGCACCCGATCCTCCCCCGCCAGTTTCACCCATTCGGCCCCGATGCGGTTCTTCACCTTGACCTCGTTGACCTCGTATCGTCCGGAAAGGACGACGGCCACGTCGCCCTGGTCCGATTCGAACAACAGGGTCTTGATCAGCATGCCCGGGTCGATCCCCAGAAAGGCGGAAACCTCCTCGATGGTCCGCTTTCCGGGGGTCGGCACCTTCCTCGGCGATCCCGGGACGCCGGCCGCGGGTTCGTCTCCCCCTTCCGCCGGGCACTCCGCCTTTTCCACGTTGGCGGCGTAGGAGCAATCGGCGCAGGAGACGATGGCGTCCTCCCCCGATTCCGCGATCACCATGAACTCGTGGGAACTGCTTCCCCCGATTGGCCCGGTGTCTGCCTCGACGGCCCGGAACGAGAGCCCCATCCTTCGGAAGATCCGGCAGTAGGCATCGTACATCTTCCGGTACGTCTCGGCCGCCCCCTCCTCGTCCGCATCGAAGGAGTAGGCGTCCTTCATGAAGAATTCCCTTCCCCGCATCAGCCCGAACCGGGGCCGAATTTCGTCGCGGAACTTGTCCTGGATCTGGTAGAGGTTCAAGGGGAGCTGCCGGTAGGAGCGGACCTCTCGCCGGACGAGGTCGGTGATCACCTCCTCGTGGGTCGGCCCGAGGCAGAACTCCCGGTCGGCCCGGTCCCGGAAGCGGAGCAGCTCCTTACCGTAGGCGTCCCAGCGTCCGCTTTCCTTCCAGAGCTCCGCCGGGATGACGGCGGGCATCAGCACCTCCTGCGCCCCCGCGCGGTCCATCTCTTCTCGGATGATCTGCTCGACTTTCCGCAAGACCCGAAGCCCCGCGGGAAGGTAGTTGTAGATCCCCGAGGCCACCTTCCGGATGAGCCCGGCGCGCAACATCAGCCGGTGGCTTGCCACCTCGGCGTCGGACGGAGTCTCCTTCGTCGTCGGCATGAGGTACCTCGAATACCGGATCAACGGGTCCTCCTCTTCTCCGCCGCCAGCCGTTCGGCGTATCGGACGACCTCGGCGACGATCTCCGCTTCCTTGACCTTCTTGACGACCTTCCCCCGGACGAAGAGGAGGCCCTCTCCTCGTCCTCCGGCAACGCCCACGTCGGCTTCCCGGGCCTCTCCGGGACCGTTCACGGCGCACCCCATGACCGCCACCTTCAAAGGGACGGTCAGGCGGGCGAGGCGCCGTTCCACTTCCCGGGCGATGCCGGAAACGTCGATCGAGACCCGGCCGCAGGTCGGGCAGGAGACGAAATCGGGCCCCCGCTTCCGGATCCCGAGGCTTTTGAGGACCTGCCACCCCACGCGCACCTCTTCCTCCGGAGGCCCGGTGATCGAGACCCGGAGGGTGTCCCCGATCCCCTCGGAGAGCAGGATCCCGAGCCCCACGGCCGATTTCACCGTTCCGGAGAAGACGGTTCCCGCCTCGGTCACGCCGATGTGGAGAGGATAGTCGAACTTTCGGGAAAAGAGGCGGTACGCCTCCACCGTGGTCGGCACGTCGGATGCCTTGAGGGAGAACTTGACCTGTCGGAACCGGGCCTTTTCGCACAACCGGATGGCCCTTGCCGCGCTTTCGAGAAGAGCCCGGGGAGTCGGGCCGCCGTGCCGGTCGAGGATGTCCTTCTCCAGAGAGCCTGCGTTGACCCCGATCCGCAAGGGGATCCGGTGCGCGCGAGCCGCCCTCAATACCTCGAGGGTCCTCGTTTCCCCGCCGATATTTCCCGGGTTGATCCGAAGACCGTCTGCTCCGGCCTCCGCGCACGCGACGGCGATCCGGTGATGGAAGTGCACGTCCGCGATCACGGGGATCGGCGAGGAGGCCCTGATCTTCCGAAATGCGCGCACGGCGCCCTCGTCCTGGACCGCCACGCGGACGATCTCGCACCCCTCTCCTGCCAGCGACCGGATCTGGGCAACGGTCGCCCGAACGTCGTGCGTGTCCGTGTTCGTCATGCTCTGGACGGAGACCGGCGCGCCCCCGCCCACGGGCACGTTCCCGACCCGGATGCGTCGGGTTTTCCTCCTGGCGATCATCGTGCGGATTACTATATGCGAGAAGGGGGTTTTGCGTCGATCCGTTTTTCCCGGCCTGCCGCGGGGGCGGAAATCGAGGATCTATCC
>DASUAN010000045.1:0-3134 GCA_035763765.1 Candidatus Deferrimicrobiaceae bacterium | reverse complement strand
GCAGAGGCGGCGCCGCCGGGAGCGATCAGGAGGACCACTTCCAGTCGCGGATCTCCGGCATGTCCTCGCCGTGCCGGTGGATGTACTGCTTGTGCTCCAGGAGCCGGTCCCGGATCTCCTGCTTCAGGTAGGCCGCCTTCGGGCCCATCGCCGGCACGCGGTCGATCACGTCTTCCGCGAGGTGGAACCGGTCGAGGTCGTTCAGCACCACCATGTCGAACGGGGTCGTGGTCGTCCCCTCCTCCTTGTACCCGCGCACGTGGAGATTCCCGTGATTCGTCCGCCGGTAGGTCAGGCGGTGGATGAGCCAGGGGTATCCGTGGAACGCGAAGATGATCGGGCGGTCCTTCGTGAAGATCGCGTCGAACTCGCGGTCGGAGAGTCCGTGGGGGTGCTCGCTCGGCGGCTGGAGGCGCATGAGGTTCACCACGTTGACGACCCGGATCCGGAGCCCGGGGGCCATCCTGCGCAGGAGGGAGACCGCCGCGAGGGTTTCCAGGGTCGGGACGTCTCCTGCGCACGCCAGCACCGCGTCGGGCTTCGACCCGCGGTCGTTGCTCGCCCAGGACCAGATTCCGATGCCCGCCGTGCAGTGCCGGATCGCCGCGTCCATCGAAAGCCACTGGGGGGCGGGCTGCTTCCCGGCGACGATGACGTTGACGTAGTTGCGGCTCCGCAGGCAGTGGTCGGTCACCGACAGGAGGGTGTTCGCATCGGGCGGCAGGTAGACGCGGATGATGTCCGCCTTCTTGTTCACCACGTGGTCGATGAAGCCGGGGTCCTGGTGGCTGAACCCGTTGTGGTCCTGCCGCCAGACGTGGGAGGTGAGGAGGTAGGTGAGCGACGCGATCGGCCGGCGCCACGGGATCTGGCGCGACACCTTGAGCCACTTCGCATGCTGGTTGAACATCGAATCGACGATGTGGATGAACGCCTCGTAGCAGGAGAAGAGCCCGTGGCGGCCGGTGAGGAGATACCCCTCGAGCCACCCCTGGCACTGGTGCTCGGAGAGCACCTCCATGACCCGCCCGTCGGGATCGAGCCCCTCGTCGCCGGGAAGCCGGTCGGCGACCCACGTCTTGCCGGTCGCCTCGAAGACGGCGCTAAGCCGGTTGGAAGCCGTCTCGTCGGGCCCGAAGATCCGGAAGTTCCGGGAGTCGGCGTTCTGCCTCATGACGTCGCGCAGGAACCTCCCCATGACCCGGGTCGCCTCGGCCTCGACGGCGCCCGGCGCGGGGACGTCCACGGCGTAGCCGCGGAAGTCGGGCATCCGAAGGTCGCGCAGGAGGACCCCGCCGTTGGCGTGCGGGTTCGCCCCCATCCTCCGGGTCCCTTCCGGGGCCAGTTCGGCGAGGTCGGGACGCAGCCGGCCGCCCTCGTCGAACAGCTCCTCCGGGCGGTAGCTCCCCATCCATTCCTCGAGACGCTTCACGTGGTCCGGGCGGGAGGCCATCCCGGAGAGAGGCACCTGGTGCGAACGCCACGACCCCTCGGCCGGCTTGCCGTCGACCTCCTTCGGGCCCGTCCACCCCTTCGGGGACCGAAGGACGATCATCGGCCAGCGCGGACGCGCCGCGTCGCCCGACGCCCGCGCCCGTTCCTGGATCCCCCGGATCTCCCCGACCGCATTGTCCAGGGCCGCCGCCATCGCCTGGTGCATCGCCTTCGGCTCCTCCCCCTCGACGAAGCGGGGAGCGTAGCCGTAGCCGAGGAAGAGATGTTCGAGCTCCCCCCGGGGGATCCGGGCGAGGATGCAGGGGTTCTGGATCTTGTAGCCGTTCAGGTGGAGGATCGGCAGCACGGCCCCGTCCCGTACCGGGTTCAGGAACTTGTTTCCGTGCCAGCCGGTCGCCAGCGGACCGGTCTCCGCCTCGCCGTCCCCCACGACGCACGCGACGACCAGGTCGGGGTTGTCGAAGGCCGCCCCGAAGGCGTGGCTCAGGGCGTACCCGAGCTCGCCCCCCTCGTGGATCGATCCCGGCGTCTCCGGGGCGACATGGGACGGAATGCCGCCGGGGAACGAGAATTGGGTGAAGAGGCGTTTCATTCCCCCTTCATCCTGTGAGACGTCCGGATAATACTCGCTGTACGTCCCCTCGAGATAGGTGTTGGCGACCATGCCCGGACCCCCGTGCCCGGGCCCGCAGACGCAGATCATGTCCAGGTCGTATTCCCGGATGATCCGGTTGAGATGGACATAGATGAAATTCAGGCCCGGGGTCGTTCCCCAGTGCCCCAGGAGCCTCGGCTTGACGTGTTCGAGGGAGAGGGGCTCCTTGAGGAGGGGATTGTCGTACAGGTAGATCTGGCCGACCGACAGGTAGTTGGCCGCCCGCCAGTAGGCGTCCATCCTTTTCAGTTGCTCGGGGGAAAGCGGATTTCTCATGGCAACCTCCCGACGGAGTGCCCCGGAATCATGTTCCCGGCATGCCTTTACTATTTCGCCGTTGCGGGGGGGAATGCAAGTCCCCTCCGGGATCGCTTGACCGGCGCCGAACAATGGGAATACGATTCGTTCCAGAAGGGTCCTCCTCCGCAACCGTTTTTCCGACCGTCGACGCCGGGGCCGCAGAGGGGGGAGCGCACTCGGCCGAACGATACGAACGATCTTCACGGGAGGGAGAAGAAACCATGAGCGACGTCAAGTGGAAATTCGACACGGCCGTCATCCACGGGGCGCAGGCGCCGGGGGAATGGAAAAGCGCGACGCTGGCCCCGATCTACCAGACCGCCTCGCACCGGTTCGACACCGCCGAGGAGCTCTCGGACGTCTTCGCGGGGAAGAAGGCCGGCTTCATCTACCAGCGGCTGCGCAACCCGACGAACCAGGTCCTGGAAAAACGCCTCTGCCTGCTCACCGGGGGAATCGACGCCGTGGTCACCGGGTCGGGAATGGCCGCGGTCAACAACGCGATCCTCGCGATCTGCCAGGCGGGGGACGAGATCGTCTCCGGCAACTCCCTGTTCATGTCCACGTTCCTTCTCTTCAACAACGTGCTCCGGAAGCTGGGGATCACGGTGAAGCTCGTCGAGAGCGCAGACCTTGCGGCCTGGAAGGCGGCGGTGACGCCGAAGACGAAGGCGCTGTTCGTCGAGACGATCGGGAATCCGAAGATGGACGTTCCCGACCTCCG
>DASUAN010000044.1:0-6238 GCA_035763765.1 Candidatus Deferrimicrobiaceae bacterium | reverse complement strand
GTACGAGCTTTTCTACAGTTTCCAGAAGACGGAGCTTCAAGGGGATGGGCTGTTCGGGGGCGATCCCCTTTTCGACCTCGACATCCATTATCTCCACATCGGAGGGACCTACCTGCTCCCGGGAGAAAGGGTGCGCCCGTTCGTCGGCGGAGGACTTGGCATCACCTACTTTTCCCCGGACGGCCCCGGTCTGGACTCGGAAGTGTACTTCTCCCTCTCCCTGGGGGTCGGGGCGAAGATCCCGATCTCGAAGCGGTTGGGAGTGCGCCTCGAGGGGAGGGGGTTCCTGACGATTCTCCCGGAACACACGGACATCTTCTGCGTCTCGTCCGGCGGAGCGGCGTGCGACGTGCGGGTGCAGGGGGACGTCTTCGGCCAGGTCCTGTTCCTGGCGGGGATCTCCTTCGGGCTCTGACGGAAACCGGTTCGGGATATTGGGTGCGCGCGGAAAATGAGGAATCCGTAGCGGTAGCTCGAAACGGTCAGAGGTCCAGGAACAGCCAGGGAGTCTTCTTCTTCCCGTCCCGCTCGTAACGATCGATCTCTTCTTGGTGCGCAAGCGTCAGGGCGATCTCGTCGAGCCCTTTGAGGAGACACTCCTTCGGGAACGACCCGATGTCGAACCGATACGTTGCGCCGTCCGGGCCGGTCACGTTCTGCCCAGGAAGGTCGATCGAAATCTTCGCTCCCGGACTTTCCGTCACCTGACGGATCAGCTCCCGGACCTCGACCGCGGCTAGGCGGACGGGAAGCAGGCCGTTCTTGAGCGCGTTGTTGTGGAAGATGTCGCCGAAGGAGGGGGCGAGGACGGCGCGGATCCCGTAATCCATGAGCGCCCACACGGCGTGCTCCCGCGAGGAGCCGCAGCCGAAGTTCTCCCCGGCCACCAGGATCTTCCCTCCCCGGTAGGGGGCTACGTTGAGCGGAAAATCGGGCATTTCCGTCCCGGTTTCATCGAATCTCCAGGCATGGAAGAGGCGTTCGCCGAGTCCTGTGCGTTTGATCGTCTTGAGGAACCTTGCGGGAATGATCGCATCGGTGTCCACGTTCTCCCGATCCAGGGGAATCGCCACCGCCTTCAAGGAGACGAATTTCTCGATCATCCCTTACAGTTCCTCTCTCACGTCGGTGATCCTCCCGGTGAACGCGGCGGCGGCCGCCATCATCGGACTCATGAGATGGGTCCGTCCCCCCGGTCCCTGACGCCCTTCGAAGTTCCGGTTCGAGGTGGAGGCGCACCGCTCCCCGGGCTTGAGGCGGTCCGGGTTCATCCCCAGGCACATGGAGCACCCGGGAAGCCTCCACTGGAACCCCGCCTCGAGAAAGATCCGGTCGAGCCCTTCCTCTTCCGCCTGACGCTTCACCAGCCCGGAACCCGGAACGACCATGGCCGTCACGCCGTCCGCCACCTTCCTTCCCCGCGCCACCCCGGCGGCAAGACGCAGGTCCTCGATCCTGGCATTCGTGCACGACCCGATGAAGACCTTGTCGACCGGGATGTCGGTCAGCCGCATTCCGGGGCGAAGATCCATGTACCGCAGCGCCCGCTCCATCCGCTCCCGCTTTCTGGGATCCGGCTCATCGGATGGATCCGGGACGAACCCGGTCACGGGAAGCGCGTCCTCGGGACTTGTCCCCCAGGTTACCTGCGGGTCGATCCTCGAGGCGTCGATCGACTCCTCCCGGTCGAAGGAGGCCCCGTCGTCGGTGGGCAACGTTTTCCAGTCCGCCACCGCGGACTCCCATTGCGCGCCCTTCGGGGCGGCGGGACGTCCATTGAGATACGAAAAGGTCGTCTCGTCGGGCGCCACCATCCCGAACCGACCCCCAGCCTCGATCGTCATGTTGCAGATCGTCAACCGCTCTTCCATCGACATCCGGCGGACCGCCTCCCCGGCGTACTCGATCGCGTACCCAGTGCCTCCCCCTGCCCCGATCTTCGCGATGATCGCCAGGATGACATCCTTGGCCGAAACCCCCGCCCCCATCGCTCCCGTGACGGTGATCCGCATCTCCCGGGGTCTTTTCTGCCAGAGCGTCTGGGTGGCAAGGGCGTGCTCCACTTCGGAGGTCCCGATTCCGAAGGCGATCGCCCCGAAGGCGCCTAAGGTTGAGGTGTGCGAATCGCCGCACACCGCCGTGATCCCCGGCAGGATCAGGCCGTTTTCCGGGCCCGTGACGTGGACGATCCCCTGGCGGATGTCGTCCATGTCGAAGAGGGCGATGCCCGCTTCCTTCGCGTTCTCGCGCAACGTCTCGATCTGCAGCCGGCTGTCCGGATCCTCGATCCGTTCCAGCCGGTCCGCAGAAGTGGGCACGTTGTGGTCCGGAACGGCCAGCAGCGACATCGGACGCCTGACCTTCCGGCCCGCCAACCGCAAGGCCTCGAACGCCTGGGGACTGGTGACCTCGTGCACCAGGTGCCGGTCGATGTAGAGGAGGCACGTCCCATCGGGTCGTTCCGTCACGACGTGCCGGTCCCAGATTTTTTTTATGATCGTCGGCATGGGAACCTTTCGATGCGATATTCCGCTGACCGGTTTTTTTCCCGGACGCCTTTCCCCGACAGGACCGAGAAAACCCTAACCGGTTAAAAAAAAAGGAATCTCCTCCCCGGGAAGACGCATCTACTAAAAAATTCACTCCGGCCGAGGAAGGAAGAGACAACCCGCCATGGCGGATCGGACTCTGAAGCACCGCAGCGGCATGCTCACCGGCACTCCGGGGGGGACGGACTGGGTCAAGAGGGCGGCCGCGCGCGCCATGCTTCGCGCAGTCGACTTCACGGACGACGATTTCGGCAAACCGATCGTCACGGTGGCCTGCCCCTTCACGAACGCCACCCCCTGCAACGACCATATCCGGGAGCTCGGCGACATCCTGGCCCGGGAGATCGACGCGGCCGGCGGGAAACCGTTCCTTTTCGGAACGCCCGTGATCAGCGACGGGGAGACGATGGGAATGGAAGGAATGAAATATTCCCTGATGTCCCGGGACCTGATCGCCGACTGCATCGAGACGATGCACGAGGGGTATGCCGCGGACGGCATCCTAACCTTAAGCGGCTGCGACAAGAGCATCCCCGGGGCGCTCATGCCGATCCTCCGGAACAACGCCATCGGGTTGACCCTCTACGGGGGGACGATCCTTCCGGGCCGCTACCAGGGGGAGAACCTGACCGTCGTCAGCGCCTTCGAGGCGATCGGAGCCCACGGCGCGGGAAAGATGACGGACGAGGAGCTTCACCAGGTGGAGTGCCACTCCTGCCCCGGCGCCGGTTCGTGCGGAGGGATGTACACGGCGAACACGATGGCCTCGGTGATCGAGGCGATGGGGATGAGCGTGCCGGGTTCGGCATCGCACGCGGCCGTGGACCGGCGGAACCGGATCTCGCCGAAGAAACGCAAGGACTGCATCGATTCGGTACGGGCGCTTCGGATGCTTCTCGAGCGGGGTATCCGCGCCAGGGACATCGCGACGCGGGAGGCGTTCGAGAACGGCATCGCCGTATTGATGGCCTTGGGCGGCTCGACGAACGGGATCCTGCACATCCTCGCGCTGGCGCACGAGGCCCGGGTCCCTTTGGAACTGGACGATTTCGACCGGATCGGACGAAACGTGCCGCTTCTGGGGAATTTCAAGCCCTTCGGAAAATACGTCATGGCGGACCTCGACCGGATCGGCGGAATCCCGATGGTTATGAAGTCGCTACTCAAGGTCGGCCTGCTTCACGGAGACTGCCTGACCGTCACGGGAAAAACGGGGGCGGAAAATCTGGCGGACGCCCCGGATCGTCTTGCCGGCCAGGATGTATTTTTTTCTCCGGAGAAACCGTACGCGCCGCCCGGGCGGCACATCTCGGTCATCCGAGGAAACCTCGCCCCGGAAGGGGCGGTGCTGAAGCTTTCGGGGAAAAAGCTTACTCAGCACACCGGTCCGGCGCGGGTCTTCGACCGGGAAGAGGACGCGCTGGACGCGATCCTCTCCGGTTCCATCCGGAAGGGCGACGTGATCGTGATCCGGTTCGAGGGCCCGAAAGGGGGCCCCGGGATGCGGGAGATGCTCTCCCCTTCCGCCGCGCTCATGGGCGCGGGGCTGGGAAGCGATGTCGCGCTGGTCACCGACGGCCGGTTCTCGGGCGGGACGCACGGAATCATGGTCGGGCACGTAGCCCCCGAAGCGCAGTCGGGAGGTCCGATGGCGATCGTCCGGGAAGGAGACCGGATCACCATCGATCCGGGAAAGCGGACGATCACTCTTGCGGCAAGCGACGGGGAGATCGCGGACCGCCTTTCCCGCTGGAAGGCACCCGAGCCGAAGTACCTGCACGGGGTTCTGGGCAAGTATGCACGGCTGGTCGGCAGCGCCTCGAAAGGCGCGGTCACCGGCTAGGAAAGGAAGAACGGGAGAACGGAAATGACGAAACGGAAGGACACGATCACCGGCGCGGAGCTTTTGTGCCGGTCCCTCGTGGAAGAGGGAGTGACCTACCTGTTCGGGTACACGGGGGGGGCGATCATGCCGGTGTACGACGCATTCCCCAAGTTCCCGCAGCTTCGGCACGTCATGGTTCGCCACGAACAGGCCGCGGCGTTCGCCGCCCAGGGGATGGCGAGGGCCACGGGGAAGGCGGGGGTATGCATCGCCACCTCCGGCCCCGGAGCCACCAACCTGATGACCGGGATCGCGGACGCCCACATGGATTCCATCCCGATCGTCGCCATCACGGGGCAGGTAGCCACCTCCGTGATCGGGACCGACGCGTTCCAGGAGAGCGACATCATCGGGATGCTCGTGCCGGTCACGAAACAGTCGTACATCCTGGACGACCCCTACGAGATTCCCCGGGTGGTCAAGGAGGCGTTCTACCTGGCCAACACGGGGCGGAAAGGGCCGGTCAACATCGACTTCCCCAAGGACATCGCGAACGCCGTCGTCCCGGACAACGGGTTCGACAGGACGATCCGCTATCCAGTCCCCGATCCCCCGGGAATGAGCAAGGAGCAGCTGGTTCGCGTTCAAACCCTCATGGCCGCCGCGAAGCGGCCGATCGTCTTCGTGGGGCACGGCGTCATCCAGTCGGGGGCGCAAGGAGTGGTCCGGCGGTTTCTCGAGCGGTCGAACATGCCGTTTTCGTGCACCCTTCACGGAATCAGCGCCCTCCCCACCGACCACCCCCAGGGTCTCGGAATGATGGGGATGCACGGGACCGTGGAGGTCAACCGGGCGATCGAGAAGGCCGACCTCATCATCGCCCTGGGAATGCGCTTCGACGACCGCGTCACCGGGAAGCTCGACGAGTACGCCAGGGACGCGAAGGTGATCCACGTGGAGCACGATCCTTCCGAGATCAACAAGAACGTCCGCGCGACGGTCGCCATCTACAGCGATCTCAAGCCTGCCGTCGCGAACATGGCGAAGGTCGTGGACCGAAAGCCTTACAAGGAGTGGTATGAGTACGCGGCCGAGAACCGCCGGTACTGGGAAGCGGTCGACCCCGTGAACGGGGGGAACGGCCGGGGGGACAGCGGAAACCTGCTGATGGGGACCGTGATCCGGAAGCTTTCGGAACTGACGGACGGCAAGGACAACGTGGTCGCCGACGTCGGGCAGCACCAGATGTTCGCGGCGCGGTACTACCGGTTCGACCGATTCAACACCTGGTTCAACTCCGGGGGCCTGGGATCGATGGGGTTTTCGGTCCCGGCGGCGATGGGCGTGAAGTTCGCCCGGCCCAAGGAGCGCGTGTGGGTGATCGTCGGCGACGGCTCCTTCCAGATGAACATCCAGGAGCTGGGCACCATCATGGAGCAGGAGATCGACGTCAAGATCCTGCTGCTCAACAACAACTTTTTGGGGATGGTCCGGCAGTGGCAGGACCTCTTCCACGGGAGCCGGTTCGTCGGAACCCCGGTCAAGAACCCCGATTTCATCGCGCTCGCCCGGGCCTACGGAATCGCGGGGGAGCGGGTTTCCGAAGGAAAGGCGCTCGAGCCGGCCCTTCGGCGCGCGATGAAGCACCAGGGAGCCTACCTGGTCGAGATCGTGACGGACATGCAGGAGATGATCCTGCCCATGATCCCGGCGGGCGCCCGGTTCTCCGAAATGAGGGTCACCCGATGAAACCGAAGAAGCGGCACACCATTCTGGCGTTCGCCCACAACCAGCCGGGGGTCCTGTACAAGCTGCTTTCCCTCATCCGGAAGAAGCGGTACAACGTCGAGACGATCACCGTCGG
>DASUAN010000043.1:0-3293 GCA_035763765.1 Candidatus Deferrimicrobiaceae bacterium | reverse complement strand
TACACCTGCCCGATGCTGTGCCCCCTGACGCTGCGCAGCCTGCTCGGAACGGTGGAGCAAATGAAGGGGATCGAACTCGGCCGGGATTTCCGGATCGTTTCGGTCAGCATCGATCCCGAAGACCGGCCCGAGACCGCCCGCGCCCGCGCCGAGGAGATCTACGCCGCGTTGAAGGGGATCCCGGACCCGGAGTCGCGGTGGCCGTTCCTCCTGGGAGACGAGCGGTCGATCGGCGCCCTCACCGGTGCCGTCGGGTTCCGGTACAGGAAAGTAGGGAGCGAGTTCGCCCATCCGGATGTCGCCGTCGTCCTGACCCCCGAAGGGAGGATCTCCCGCTACCTGTACGGAATCCAGCAGGCCCCTGTGGACCTCAAGCTCGCTCTCATCGAGGCGGCCGGGGGGGACATCGGGGAATCGACCGCGTTGAACCGGGTCCTCCTCTTCTGCTTCCAGTACGATCCGGTGGGGAAGAGGTATGCCCTCTACGCCCGGAACATCATGAAAGCAGGCGGGGTCCTGACGCTTGTCCTGCTCGGAGGCCTCCTTCTCGTGCTGTGGAGGCGGGACCGGAGGAAGTCCACTTCGTAACGACGGGGGAAGATGATGGCGAACGCTTACGCCCTGGGGGAGGCGGCATCCCGGACGACGGCTCAGGTGGATGCCCTGTTTCTCTTCATCACCGTGGTTTCCCTGTTTTTCTTTCTGCTCGTCGAGGGGCTGCTGATCTATTTCGCGATCAAGTATCGCAGGAGGAAGGGGGCCGAGGCGGCGGAAACGCCGGACATCCGGAGCAACTTCCTCCTGGAAACCATCTGGATCCTGATCCCCTCCGTGGTCGTCCTGATTTTCTTCTATTACGGGTACCGGGTGTTCCGGGACATCCGGGCGCCCGTTCCAGGGGCCTCCGACATCCACACGGTGGCCCGGCAGTTCCTGTTCGAGTTCCGGTACCCCGACGGCAGGTCGTCGATCAACGAGCTCCGGGTTCCGGTCGGCCGCCCCGTGAAGCTCATCCTTTCCTCCGACGACGTGATCCACAGCTTCTACATCCCGGCTTACCGGATCAAGCAGGACATGGTGCCGGGGCAGTTCACCACCCTCTATCTCCACCCGGACAAGGAGGGGACGTACGAGATCTATTGCGCAGAATACTGCGGCGTCGGCCACTCCACGATGCGGGCCCGCCTGGTCGTGATGGAGGCCGGGGAGTATGCCCGGTGGCGGGAAGAAAAAACGCCCGTTGCGGGCCTTTCGCTTGCGGAGCAGGGGAAGGCGCTGGTGGAGAAGTCCGGCTGTCTGGGATGCCACAATGTGGAGGGGAAGGAATCGATCGGCCCCAATTTCGGAGGGGTCTTCGGACGGAAGGTCCTTCTCGCGGACGGAACCTCCCTGGCCGCGGACGAGGAATATCTGAGGGAGTCGATCCTCGAGCCCAACGCCAAGCTGGTCAAGGGCTACCCTGCGGTAATGCCCACCTTCAAGGGAACGCTCTCCCCCGGCGATGTCACCACGATCATCGCCTATCTCAAGTCCCTGTCGGGGAAGGAGGTCCGGGAAGGCAGGGAGGAGCAGGGGGAAAAGGGGAAGGCCCTGGCGGAAACCTACGGGTGCCTGGGGTGCCACTCCACCGACGGATCGGTGGTCGTCGGGCCCTCCTTCCGGGGGCTGTTCGGCAGGCAGGTCGAGCTCGAGGGCGGCGGGAAAGTGACCGCCGACGAGGCGTACCTCGTGGAATCCATCAACCGGCCCCGGGAGAAAATCGTCAAGGGGTTCCCCAACATCATGCCGGAATTCAAGGGGAAAATCTCGGAGGAGGACCTCTCCGCGATCGTCGGTTACCTGAAGACGGTGCGACAATGAGTTTTTTCCGCATCCAAATCGACCGATCCGTCATCGCATGGGGGAATAACGAAAGGACCGACGGGAAAGGGGATGCGGGAATCGACGTGGAACGGGGAACTCCCATTGCGCGGTGACGCCCCTCCGAGGGGATACCTCGAGGCGAAGGGGTTCTGGTCGTGGGCCTATACCCTCGACCACAAGCGGATCGGGGTGATGTACCTGTTCACCACTCTCTTCTTTTTTCTGGTCGGGGGAGTCTTCGCGCTCCTGATCCGGATCAAGCTGATGGTTCCCGGCCAGCACCTTTTCAGCGCCCACGCCTACAACGTGATGTTCACCATGCACGGGGCCCTGATGATCTTCCTGTTCGTCATCCCCGCGATCCCGTCGGGCCTGGGGAACTTCTTCATCCCGCTGCAGATCGGCGCGCGGGACGTGGCCTTTCCCCGGCTGAACCTGATGAGCTACTGGATTTTCGTGGCGGGGATCATCGTGATCCTGGTCTCCCTGGTCCGCCCCATGGACACGGGATGGACCTTCTACACCCCCTACTCCGCGCGGACGGCCGCCAACGTTACCGTCCTCTCTTTCGGGATCTTCCTCATCGGGATGTCCTCCATCCTCACGGGCCTGAACTTCCTGGTGACGATCCACAAACTCCGGGCCCCGGGGATGACATGGCACCGGATGCCGCTCTTCATCTGGTCGATGTACGCGACCAGCGTCATCCAGGTGCTGGCGACGCCGGTCGTGGGGATCACCTTCCTGCTCCTCGCCATGGAGCGTCTCTTCGGCGTGGGGTTCTTCGACCCGGCGAAAGGAGGCGACCCGATCCTGTTCCAGCACTTCTTCTGGTTTTATTCCCACCCGGTCGTCTACGTGATGATCCTGCCCGCCATGGGCGTGATTTCGGAGGTCGTGCCGGTGTTCTCCCGGAAGCCGATCTTCGGCTACAAGGCGATCGCCTACTCCTCCCTCGCGATCGCCATCTTCGGGTTCTTCGTCTGGGGCCACCACATGTTCGTCACCGGGATGTCCGCCACGGCGAGCATCATCTTCTCCTTTCTGACCTATTCCGTGGCCGTCCCGACGGCGATCAAGGTCTTCAACTGGATCGCCACGATGTATCGGGGGTCGATCACCTTCGAATCACCCATGCTCTACGCCCTGACCTTCATCTTCCTCTTCATCGTCGGGGGGCTCACGGGGATGTTCCTGGGGGCCCTGGGGGCGGACATCCACCTGCACGACACCTATTTCATCGTCGCCCATTTCCATTACACGATGATGGGGGGGACGGTGATGGGGCTTTTGGCCGGCCTGCACTTCTGGTTTCCGAAGATGACCGGGAGGATGCTCAGCGAGAAGATGGCGGTCCCGGCTTGGGTTCTCCTGTTCCTCGGCTTCAACGTCACCTTTTTCACCCAGTTCATCCTGGGGTTCGAGGGGAT
>DASUAN010000042.1:0-2457 GCA_035763765.1 Candidatus Deferrimicrobiaceae bacterium | reverse complement strand
AACAGCCTCCTCGGAGAGGAAGTGGAACGTACCGTCCACGACATTCTGGACGCCGGGGGCACGAGAGTCCTTCTCAACTTCGAGGGGACCAAGCTCATCAACAGCATCGGGATCTCGTTCATCATCGGGATCGTGGAGCGGATGATGGAGCGAAACGGCAGTCTGGCGTTCTGCTCGTTGAGCCGCATCAACCAGGAACTTTTCCAGATGACCGGGGTTTCCCGGTACGTCCGGGCGTTCTCATCGGAGGAAGAGGCGCTTGCCTACTTCTCCCAGAACGTCTGACGCCGCTTCCCACGGGCGGAAGAATATCGTTCCCGGGGGGAAGGGCGCCATCTACAAGCTCCGGGCGTTGCGGGATTTCACCTTCGGTCTCGCCGGGGCGCGCAACTTCGAGGAGTCCCTCCGTCTCGCCCTGATGGTCATCATGGGTACCTTTTCCATCCCCAAGGGAGTGCTCTTCCTGGAGGAGAACGGGGAGTTCCGCGCCCGGGTCTCTCGGGGGCTGCCGCCGGGCATCCCCCCGATCCCCAAATCAAGGGAGCTCCTTTTCTCTTTTCGCCGGTCCCGCAAACCGGTCTTTTTGAGACGCCAGGGGACCGCTGCCGTCCTGAAGCGGACCGTTGCCGCGTTGGAGGCTGCCGTTCCCGCATTGACAGCGATGGTCTGGTGTCCCCTCGGAACGAAAAAGGGGGTTTTCGGCGTCCTCCTTCTCGGGCCCACGCTGACCGGGCAGGAACTGACCCCGAGGCAGCGGGAGACCCTGGGAGTGATGACCTCCTTTCTGTCCGCAAACGTCTCCAACCACCGGGTGGTCCTGGAGGTCTCCTCGCTGAACGACGTCCTCCGGCTCCAGGTGCAGGAGAACAAGCGTCTCCTCGCCGGGATGCGGGAGATCTATTTCGATACGATCCGCGCGTTCGCCGCGGCGATCGATGCGAAGGACCCGTACACCCGGGGGCATTCGGAGCGGGTTGCGAAGTTGTCGGTTTCGATCGCTCGGGGTCTGGGGCTGCCGGAAGAGGAGGTGCAGGCGATTTACGTCGCCTCCATCCTGCACGATGTGGGGAAGATCGTCACCGACCGGTCCATCCTCGTCAAATCCTCCGCCCTCACAAGGGCCGAGACGCGGGAATTGAAGAGGCACCCGAAGAGAAGCTACGACATCCTTTCGGAGATCCGGTTCCCCTATCCGGATGTGGCCCTCCTGGCGAAGCATCATCACGAGTGGGTGAACGGGAACGGCTACCCGGACGCCAAGCGGAAGAACCAGATCCCCATCGGAGCCCGGATCATCGCGGTGGCCGACGCATTCGACGCGATGATGTCCGACCGTCCCTACCGGAAGAGTCTTCCCCTGATGCGGGTGATCGGAGAGATCCGGGATTACGCCCATCGCCATTTCGACCCGGAGGTCGCCCGAGTCTTCTTCCGACTCCTGAGAAAGGAACTGAACGGCGAGCGCGGGAACCCCCCGTTCCTCTCCGGGAAGGAGAACGGGGTCTCCCGACGGGAGGTCCTCCGGTTCCTCGACGGGGCCCTGGAGGATTTGCCCTAGGCGATCTCCGCCAGGATGGCCCGCAGGGAGGCGACGGAGCGTTGGAAGTGCTCCTCGCGATGCGGTTCCACCGTGAGGATGGGGATCGCCCCCGCGCCTCCCGCGGCGAGCAGGATTTCCCGAAAATTGATCGATCCCTCCCCCGCCGGCAGATGATCGTCGCGAAGGCCGCGGTTGTCGTGGATGTGCAATTCCTTGAGATCCGGGCCGAGCGCCTCCAGCCATTTCCGCACGGGAAGCCGGGAGAAGAGAGTGGCGTGCCCCGCGTCGAAGCAGAATCCCAGCCGCTTCGATCCGACGGCCGCCTGGAGGCGAAGGAGATGGTCCGGGGCTTCGTCGAAGATGTTTTCGACGAAGAGGTCGACGCCCGAGGTTTCCGCCGCCATCGCCACTTCGGAGAACGTCCGTTTTGCCTCCTTGAGCCAGGCTTCCGGGTCGAAATCGTAAAGCCAGTTCGAGTATCCTCCGTGCATCACGATTCCCAGCGGTCGGAACAGGGGGGCAAGCGAGACGGCCTGCTGCAACCGACGGACGGTGACGCGCCGGATTTCCTCGTCGCGCGCTCCCGGACAGATGTCGTTGAAGGGGGCGTGAAACGTGCAGGTGTCGATCCCCGCCGATCGGATCGATTCCGCCACGGCTTCGGCCGTTTCCGGCCTAAGCCGGTCGAGGGTACTTGCGGAGAAGTAGATTTCCGGCCCAATCCCGGCCTGAACGAGCTGATCGACCGTATCCCGACGTTCCAGCATGGGGACAGCGACCGTGCAGTGAATCGTCCATTTCATCGGGTTTCCGACCTCCGCATCCGACATGGGGATCCGGGAAACGATACCGTATCGGCGATGCCCCCTGCAACCGGGGGAGGCCACCTTACCTCCCGAAAGGAAACCACTTGACAG
>DASUAN010000041.1:0-3746 GCA_035763765.1 Candidatus Deferrimicrobiaceae bacterium | reverse complement strand
GCAGAGGGGAATCGCCCTCGCCGACGTCCCATCCGCCGATCCGCCGCTTTTCCCCGTGCCGCTCAGGGAGATGGCGAGGAAGGCGGGAAGCCCCATCTTCGCGAACGTCGCGGGGGCCGGCGCGATCCTGCACGTCCTCGGGATCCCTACGGAATCTGCGGATCCCGTCCTTGCTGCCGACTTCAAGGGGGAGGTTTTCGAAAAGAACCGAAAGGCACTGCTCCTTGGGGCGGGATGGGCCAAGGAGCACCTTTCCGGGAAGATCGCAGAGAGGTTCCGCCTTCCTCCGCGGGCGCCCGCCCCCCGAATCGTCCTGTCGGGGAACGAGGCGCTTGCCCTGGGTGCGATCGCAGGGGGGTGCAAGTTCGCCGCGGGGTACCCGATGACTCCCGGCACCGGGATCCTGTCCTGCCTGGCGAATGACGGGCCCTCGGTGGGACTCGTCTTCGAGCAGGCGGAGGACGAGATTGCGGCGCTGAACATGGCCATCGGGGCGTCCTACGCCGGTGCCCGCTCCCTCGTCGCCACATCGGGGGGAGGGTTCGCGCTCATGGTGGAGGCGCTGTCGCTTGCCGGGATGATGGAGATTCCCGTCGTCGTCGCCGTGGCGATGCGCCCCGGCCCGGCGACGGGGATGCCGACCAGGACGGCGCAGGGGGACCTCCAGTTCGTCCTGTCCGCCGGTCACGGCGAGTTTCCCCGGCTCGTGCTCACGCCGGGGTCCCCCGAGGAAGCGTTCGATCTCGCACAGCGCGCGATGGCACTGGCCGAGGAGTTCCAGGTGCCCGCCGTTCTGCTGACCGACCAGTACCTTGCGGACACGATCGTGGACATCGACCCCGCCGCTCTTGCCGTCCGCCCCGGGAAGCGCCATATCGTGCGGGGAAGCGACGTCCCGCGCACGCCGGAAGGGAAATATCTTCGATACGCATTTACGGAAGACGGGATTTCGCCGATGGCGGTTCCGGGCGAGCCCGGGATCACCGTCGTCGCCGACAGCGACGAGCACACGGAGGACGGACACATCACGGAGGATCACGCGACACGGATCCGGATGGTGGAGAAGAGGCTCCGGAAAGGGACGGGGCTGGCCGCGAGAACCGTTCCCCCGCTGTTCGCGGGCCCCCCGAAGGGAGACCTGCTCCTCATCGGCTTCGGATCGACCAAGGGAGTGATCGAGGAGACCCGGAGAATCCTGGCGGCGGAGGAAAAGCATGTGGCGACGGTTCACCTTCGGCAGGTGTGGCCGTTTCCCGCGGAAGCGATCGGGGAGATCGTCTCCCGTTTCGGGACCGTCCTCACCGTGGAGAACAACGCGACCGGACAGCTGGCACGGCTGATCCGGAGCGAGTCGGGCGCGAGGATCGACGGGACGATTTCGCGGGACGACGGCCTTCCCTTCACTCCCGGGAGGTTGGCATCGGAGGCAAGGAGGCGGGGATGGGGAAATCGTTCGATTCCGGTGTAGAGAGCGCGTGGTGCCCCGGATGCGGCAACTTCGGGATTTTGAACGCGGTCAAGAAGGCGTTGGAGGCGACGGCGAAGGAGAAGCACGAGATCGTCCTCGTTTCCGGCATCGGGCAGGCGGCGAAGCTTCCGCACCACGTCGACGTCAACGTGTTCAATGGGCTGCACGGAAGGGCCCTGCCCGCGGCGGCGGCGATCAAGATGGCCAACCCGGCGCTCACCGTCGTTGTGACGAGCGGGGACGGCGACATCTACGGCGAGGGGGGGAATCACTTTCTCCACAACATCCGAAGGAACGTCGACCTCTCGCTGTTCGTCCATGACAACCAGGTTTACGGCCTGACCAAGGGGCAGGCGTCCCCCACGAGCGACGTCGGATGGGCGGGATCGCTTCAGCGGTCGGGCGTGATCGCGGGCCCGTTTCCCCCGCTGGCGGTCGCCCTGGCTCTCGGATGCGGATTCGTGGCGCGCGGATACGCCGCCGACCTGGACTTCACCGCCGACCTGATGCTCCAGGCGATCCGGTTCCCGGGGTTCGCCCTCGTCGACATCCTCCAGCCGTGCGTCACCTTCAACAAGAAGAACACGTACCAGTGGTACGGAAGGATGGCGTACAAAATCCCCCCGGACCACGACGCGACGGACCGGGTCCGGGCGTTTTCCCTGGCGCTCGAATGGGAAGAAAAGATTCCGCTGGGCGTTCTCTACCGGAAGGAAAGGCCGACGTTCGAGAGGACCCACCCGACGATTCCCGGCCCTCCCCTTTGCGATCGAGAAGTGTCCGAGGAGCAGGTGAGAGCCCTCCTGGCCAGGAGGCTCGCAACCGCCGGGTGATCCTTGCGGCACCTCGTGGAGTGTTTCAGCGTCCTCCGGATTTCCCGGAGTCGGAAGAGGCCGGTCGGTTTGCGCCCCTGGCCTCCTCGGCGTTCCGCCGATCCCATTGGGATCCGAAGTAGCAGATCCCGGCGATGCATCCGAGGATGCAGCAGGCGAAGAGCCCGGAGGACAGGAGCGATCCAGTCGGGGCGGAGCTGGATTCCACGTAGATCAGGATGCCGTATACCGAGAGCCCGACGAAGATCGATGCGCAGAGATTGAATCCGACGATCGCCCATTTCTTGGGAACCCGCACGAACCCCCCGGGTACCGAGATCTTGTGCTACTCTTCCGGGTAGCCGCCCCGTGCTGCGCTGTCGCGGCGGCCCGTCTTTCGGAGCAGGTCACACGCCCCGGGGCGTGATCCGGGAACGAGCAAGAGGCAGGGATATCTTATCATGGAACTTCTCCCCCTACTGACGCTCCTTGCGGTTGTCGCCACCCTGGTCGTCGTTCTCCTGCGGCGGACGGGTCCTTCGGAGGACCGACTGGACCGCATGGAAAAAGGATTTTCCGACGCGCTGCGGTCGAGCGCCTCGGACCTCGCGCGGGGTCAGGGGGATGCGCTGGCCCGGATCCGCCAGGAAGTGTCGGAGAACTTCCTCAAGGGGCTGGACGGCATATCCCGGAGGATCGAGGAAAAGCTCATCGAGATCCGGGGGGAGATGGCGCGGGAGTTGTCCGAAACCGCGGATCGGAACCTCAAGGGGTTCGACCAGGTCGCATCGCATCTCAAGGATCTCGGCCAGGCGACGGGGCAGATGGTCCTCCTTTCCCGGGACATCGGGCAGCTCAACGTGCTTCTCACCCAGCCGAAGGCCCGGGGCGCCTTCGGGGAGCTCACCCTCTCGCAGATGCTCTCCGATCTGTTCGGCTCCCACACGGAGATGTTCGATCTGCAGTACCTGATGGAGTGGGGAGAGCGGGCCGACGCCGCGATCTTCGTCCGCCCCGACCGGAGCCAGTTCGTCTGCGTCGATGCCAAGTTTCCCATGTCGAACGCCATGCCCCTCCTGGAGGGGGAAGGGAACGAGGCGTCGCGAAGGGAGCACGAAAAGGCCTTCGCCCGGGACGTGCTGACCCAGGCCGAGTCGATCCGCGCCAAGTACATCCGTCCCCCGAAGACGCTGGACTTCGCCTTCCTCTTCGTCCCCGCGGAGTCGGTCTTCTACCTCCTCCTCCGCAACCGGGCGCTTCACGAGCAACTCCTGCGTCTTCAGGTGATCCCGACGTCCCCCAACAGCTTCTTCGCCTACCTGCAGGCGCTCGCGTTCGCGTTCCGCGGGTTCAAGATCGAGCAGAAGACCCGTGAGATCCAGGATCTGCTGGAGAGGGTGGGAAAGGATTTCGAGCGGTTTGCGGACAATTTCCGCATCTTCGGGCGCCACCTGGACAACGCCCAG
>DASUAN010000040.1:0-2145 GCA_035763765.1 Candidatus Deferrimicrobiaceae bacterium | reverse complement strand
GTTTTTTCCGGGCGGCCTGGTTCCAGAACCACCAGGTTCCGGTTCGCGCAGACATCTGGTCGATGGTGGCGAACAAGTTCCTCCACAAGGGAATCAAGGTCTGGGTCCGGGCACCTTCCATGAACCTTGCCTGGGAGTGGGAAAGGCACCCCGACTGGCGGATCCCTTTCCAGAAGAAAAAGGGGGGAGGGAAACTCGCCACTCCCTGGTACCAACGCCTCTCGCCGGATCTTCCGGAGGCCCGCAACGCCGCGATCGATTTCTTCACGGACCTCGCCGTCTATCTGCCCATCGACGGGGTGCTTTTCGACGACGACGCCTACATGCTGGAAGGGGAGAGCCTCCAGGGGGAAAACTCCTCCACCCCCGGGGAAAAATCCGCCGCGATGCGGGACCTGATCGAGGAGATCAAGAGGGCGGTCCTCGCCTGGCGGCCGGAGTGCCGGTTCGGCCGGAACATCTACGCGCCCGCCGTTGAAAAGGATGGGGTACACCCGGACTTCTCCCAGGACTTCGACCAGTTCCTGAAGGATTACGACCTGACGGTCGTGATGGCCTATGCCCGGATGGAGGGAAAAAGAAAAGACGCGGAGCGGTGGGCCGAGTCGCTCGCCCGGCGGGCGAGCCTCAAATGGATTCCCCCCCGGGGGAAAACGTCGGAGGCTCCCCCCGTGATGCTCAAGTTCCAGGCCTACGACTGGGCGAAGGAGGAATGGGTTCCGTCAGAGGAGCTGGCGTCGGTCGTCAGGGGGGCAAGGCGCGCGATGGCCGAGGATCTGGGCGTCTACCCCGTTCTTGCGGAAAAAGGGAACATCCCCCGGGGCTTGTTGGGGGAGCCATTGACGTCGGGAACCTCAGAACGGTATCCGGAACCGAAGTAGCCCTCCGTGGCGGCGGAACCCCTCCCCCTGCCCACGGGCGTTCGAATCGGAGGCGAATCCCCCCAAGGACACCATCCCGAGCCCGATCTTCCGGTCCAGCCCCAGTTCCGCGGAGTACATCAGCCCGCTGTCCGCCCCTTTCTCCTGCTGCGCCCCGGCGAACACGGTGCCGTAAAACTCCCAGAGAGGGCGGAACCGCCACCGCCAGTCCACCCCCGCCTCTTCCGACGTGTATCGCTCCGGGTCGTACACGCCGACGTCGAGGTCGTCGGAGAAGCCGAGCCAGCCGAACCGGAGGATCCCCGCCACGTGCACGATGTCTCCCTGCAGGTAGAGGCGGCGGGTGAGATTGAGGCCGAACCGCTGCCCGCGGTTCTCCCGTTCCTGCCCCGTGCCGTTCTCATTGTGGTGGTAGAGGAGGGCGGCGGATGCGGTGATCTCGGTCTTCCAGCGGAAGTGCTTGGACGCGGACAGGCTCACCGAGTCGATGGTTACCCGGTTCTGGAAGGAGAGAATGGAGTCCCAGTGCCCGCGTTCCCAGTCGAGAGTGAACCGGACGGTATCCGCCGGCGTGAGCGTTACCCCGAAATTTCCCGACCAGGGGTGAAAACCGTTGATGTCGTATCGGGTATATCCGCCTCCGCCGTGCCATTCCAAAGACGGGGAACGGCGGTAGGAGAAGGAAAGCGCTCCGCCCGTACCATCGACGGAGTCCTCGTCGTCGATGTTCTCCTGCTTTCCCGGGGAGCTCTGCCGGAAGAAGATCTGCCGGACCTCTCCATCCACGTCCAGGCCCAAGGACGGCCGGCCGTGGGCGGAGAGCGTCAATCCGTATATGGACAGATCGTCGGAGTCTCGCGAGGCGCTGATTTCGAAAGCGGCGTACCGGGCCATCCGCTCCCGCACCCGGACAATCTGGTCCTGGACCTCCTTTTCCGCCGGCGTTGCCTTCGCCGCCCGTGCGATATATCGGCCCGCCTCCTCCGGCAGGTCGAGGAACAGGCGGGCGCGGGACAGCCCGGTGAGCGACTCCGGGTCGGAGGGATTTCCCTCAAGCGCGCGGTCAAATTCCAGGGAAGCCGCTCGAAAACGACCCTGCCAGAGAAGTGCCTCTCCCAGTCCCCGTCGTGCCTCGAGGTCCGAAGGGTCTGTGGCGAGGATCTTCCGGTCAATGGCTTCCGATTCTTTCAGCCGGTCGCCCCAGCGGTACGCGAGCGCCAGGGAATGCTGCGCCTCGACGTCGTGGGGGCGGTTCGCGACCACA
>DASUAN010000039.1:0-5141 GCA_035763765.1 Candidatus Deferrimicrobiaceae bacterium | reverse complement strand
GAACGAGCCGGCTAAGGGGCGGAAAGGAATCACGAAAAAAATATATTTCCTCTTTCCCTTGAAATTCTCCCGGCCGGGAGGTAAATTCCTCTCATCGATTGTGGTTAACCTCGCCGTTCACCCAACCGATTCTTGGACCGTTCTTCAACCCGGAAACCTGCCGGTGGAGGCGTAGTTTGCACGAGTATTTCGAGAAAGCGGTCGCGATCTCAGAGGCACTGCGCAGGAAGGTTCTCTCCTTGAGCGGTTTTGAATCGGCTTTCATTTTTGGGGTCGTCATCGTGGCCTCCCTCGCGTTCCTGGCCTCCTACATCCATGGGCTGCGAAACCAGCGGGAGAGGAAGAGACGTTCCCTGCTGGAGAAGGAACTGCATAGAGTCGAGGTATTGGATGACACGGGCAATCGGAAGACGATGACCGTGGTCGACGCTTTCCGGATCCGGTTTCCCAGGGAAATTCCTCCGGAGAAGAGAACGGCCGCTGAAGACCCGATCGACACGGCCGACGGGGAATCCGAGCGTAAGGTAGGGGGAGCAAAGAGAGCGTGAGGAAGAGGATCGAACGCGCTGCCGAAGGCTCTCCGGGCGAACCCCCGTATTCTGCAATGCACGCCGCTTGACCTGCATTTCAGACGGATCGGGCCAGCCGGATGACGTTCTCTCACGATGAGGCCAGGAGGTTCTACGATCGCTTCGGGGCGAAGCAGGACTGGCAAAAATGGTACGAGGATCGAGCGATCGCCGATCTGATTGCGAATGCTTCCTTCGAGAAGGCGGCATCGGTGCTCGAGTTTGGATGCGGCACGGGGAGGCTTGCGGAAACGTTGCTGGTTCAGCATTTGCCTCCGACGGCGCGATACCTTGCCCTGGACATCAGTACCACGATGGTCTCTCTCGCGCGGAAACGGCTCATGCGTTTTGGGGATCGGGTTGATGTTCGCCGGACGAGCGGCGAGATGCAGCTCCCGGTGGAATCCGGGACCTGCGATCGGGTTCTTTCCTGCTACGTGTTGGACCTTCTCTCGGACAACGATATCCGCCGGCTGATCCATGAAGCCCATCGCGTCCTTTCCTCCGGGGGCCATCTCGCGATTTCGAGCCTTACCCATGGCACGGCATGGATTCCACGGCTCATCGAGAGAGCCTGGGTTCTCGTTTATTCGAATCGGCCCGGATGGGTCGGCGGCTGCCGGCCGATAGCCGTACGGTCGTATCTCGACGACTCGGGATGGAAGGTTTCTCATCGCGCGGAGATTGTTCAATGGGGAGTAACGTCTGAGGTCGTCGTGGCGGAGCGAATAACGGATTGATGGCCGTTGCCCCCCGGCCCGGGTGCGCCTCAGAAGCTCTGCTTGGTGACGACGATGAGCTGTACGCTTTCGATCGACGGGTCGCCGTCGAACGGGAAGGCGAGGTCCACGTGGGTCACGTTGCCGAGGCCGGACCGCGCGTTTCCGATCCGGAGCCCGAAACCGGCATCCCGAAGGATCCCGGGATCCGGGATCCCGGAGACGTCCCCCCCCCACGCCCGGCCCGCGTCGAAAAAGATCGCCCCTCCCACGCGGAACAGCCGGAAGGGGTACCACTCCGCGTAGTACCGCTGTTCCGCCGTGAACAGGAAGCTCCGGTCGCCGGCCTGGTAGTTCCGGGGATATCCGCGCAATCCATTGTCTCCGCCCAGGAGAAGCTGATGATCGCCATCCGGATCGATCAGCCGGGTTCCCGACAGGGAAGCAAAGAACAGCCATCTCCGGGACAGTCTCCGGTAGACCCGCGCGCCGGCCCAAAGGGAAGTGTCCCGGACCTCCCCGTTCTCGATCCTTCCGTAGACCGACCCGTCGAACGTGACGGTCCACCGTTCGCCGAGGTGCTCCCCCTTCCCGAAGGATGCGGTGAACGGCCAGGCGGTCCGGTCCGATCCGAACCGGGGGGACGCTCGGCCCAAGGTCGCGCGGAGGCGCGTCCCAAGGGGGAAGTCCTCGGTCCGTTCGATCTGATCGCGGTTCTTTGCTTCCTCGAATTCGTCCTCGACGAGTTCGAGCCCGGCAAAGGGATACGCGAGCACGCGGTCCGCCGGGACCGGCGCTCCCCCCGTTCCCTCGGGAGGGGCCGAAAACCGCGACTCGTCCCGCACTCCCCCGACGAAAAACCGCCAGGTCCGTCCATGCTGCAATCCCCGTGACCATCCGGCGAAGAGCTGGAAGAATTTCGTCGTCATGCGGAACCGCCGGGCGACCGGCACGATGCCGGTGAGGGAGTCGATCCGCTCTTCTTCGGTGAAGCGGATGCCGGCGGCCCACCGCGCGTCGAGGGCATAGAACGGACGTTCCAGAAGAAAATGCCGCTCCTTGCCGTCGCTGGTGTTGGCGAGCAGGAGGTCCGTTCGGATCCATGTCCCGAGAAGATGGGGGTCGGAATAACGCAGGCTGTCCGAGGTGCGTTCCGGACCCTCCGTCCTTGCGACGCCGATCTCGGAACCCAGGCCGAGCAGATTCGTCTCCTGGAAATCGATGCTCGTGGTGTTCTTTCCCCCCTTGCGGGAGAATGAAAATCCCGGCAGAAGGGTCCACACGTCGCGCGTGCGGACCTCGATGTCGACGCGGCCGTCGCGGAAACCGACCGGCCGGATCCAGGCGTCGTAGAGATATCCGTTGGACCGCAGGATGCGCGCGGACTCGTCGAGAAGACGGCGGTCGTACCGGTCGCCGGTGCGGAACAGGAGCTGCCGGGCGATCACGTGGTGCCTGGTGCGGATGTGGAGCCGGTTGGCCAGCCGGAAGAGCCAGTTGTCCTCCCTCGGATCGGCGGGGTCGAAGATGTTCTCCCGGACGATCCGGATCTCGCCGACGGTTGCGCCGAGGGCCGCAAGTTCCTCGTCGTTCGGGACCGGATCGGCGGAACCGGCGGCGGCCGGCTCCGTCGGAAAGGCGGGGACGGCAAACAGGAGGGATAACGCCAGGGCAGCCGCGGCGGCCCTCGAGAGAAAACGATCATTTTCCATGGCTGCTTTCAGGGTTTCTCCACGCGTCCGTCACCGGTGTACAGATCCCGCGCCGGGAGACGGATGGGTCCCGGGCTTCTGTTCGACGCGTCGACGAGGCGGGTGTTGCCGCCTTTACCCCGAACGGCGACCCAGCAAAGGTCTCCCAAGGGGTTGCGGGGAACCGCGGCTTCTTCCCTTTTTTACATAATCCGCGTCCGGAGGGGAAGTCTCCCGGAGGTTCGGCAAGAGGTCCCGGGAATCCCTCTCGGGACATACGCCGGGGAGCGCGCTATAATATCCATGCCGGGTAATACGGGGAAGGACACCGGGAATGGACGCCGCAGAGACCCTCGAGAGCCGGTGGAGCTCGATCCGGGACCGGATGGAAATCGCCGACATCGGGTTTTTCCTTCTTCGGATCGCCGCCCTGGCAGGGAACTTCGGCTGGCTGCTCTTCGCGCGGATGTCGGCGGAAGGCGCAAGGGCGTTTCTCTGGATTTCGGTCTATTTCCTCACGTACAACCTGATCCTGTACCTCCTCCTGTTCCTTGCCCCCGCGAGAAAAAAGATTCTTTACGGCTCCTCCCTGGTTGTCGATCTTTCCTACGTCTCCCTCCTGGTCGTTTATTCCGGCGGATTCGACAGCAGCTTTTTCATCGGCTACTACCTGCTGGCGGCCCTGCATGCGTTTTACTTCGGGATCCCCTGCGGTATTTACGCCGCGGGGGCGTGCGCGGTGGCGTACGGCATCGCCGCGTTCTACGGCTCGCTCCCGGATTGGATCGACTTTTCCCTGCGCGCGGCGTTCCTGTTCCTGATCGCGCTTCCCATCGGGTTTTTGTCCGGAAGGATGCGGGGCGACCAGAAAAGGATCGAGTCGCTGAACCGGGAGCTTCTCGCGTCGATCGAGGAGCTGCGGAGCCTTCAGGACAAGCTGATCCAGGCGGAGAAGCTCTCCGCGCTCGGCCGCATCACCTCCGACGTGGCGCACGAGATCCGCAACCCCCTGACGGTCGTCGGGGGGTTCGCGCGCCGTCTCGAACGGCATCTTCCGGAAGGGGCAAGAGAGAAGAAGTACGCGCAGATCATCGCCTCCGAAGTGGGGCGGCTCGAGCGGATCCTCAAGGACACGCTGAGTTTCTCCCGGGAGGTGAAATACCACCTCGGTTACACGAACCTCGGCGACATTCTCCTGGAGGCCGGAGAGGCCTATGCCGACCTGTGCCGGGGGAAGGAGGTGACGCTCGTACTCGAGCCCGCCCCCGAAGTGCCGTCCTGTCTGGTCGACCGGGACCAGCTCGTGCAGGCCGTCCACAACCTGGTGGTTAATGCGATCGACGCGATGCCGGCGGGGGGGACGCTGACCCTTCGGACCCGCACCGAGTGGGAGAACGGGGTGCAATACGTGGTCATGGACGTGAGCGATACCGGGGTCGGAATCCCCGAGGAGAAGGTGAGTCGCATCTTCGATCCGTTCTATTCGACGAAGGAGATCGGCCACGGCACGGGCCTGGGCCTCTCCATCTGCCGGAAGATCCTGGACGAGCACAAGGGAACGATTCGTGTGAAGAGCGTCCCCGGAGGAGGCTCCACGTTCAGCTTGCACCTCCCGTACCTGTCTCCGGAAGAAGCGTTTCGGACCCAGTGCTGGGAATATATGCGCTGCGGGATCGAAAGCGCGAAGGACGGCTGGATGAAGTGCAGCGCGTATCCGAACTACGGTCGAATCTGCTGGTCGGTCGCCGGCACGTTCGCGGACGCGAAAACCCAGTGTGTCCGTGCGGAGGAGCTGGGCGACTGCAGAAAGTGCGAATTCTACGATCGCGTTTTGGTGAGACAGGACCTGTAGAAGGCGCAACGGGGGATCAGGAACGATCCGGACGGGCCGCCATGGAGCATTCGCACACGGTTCCCGAAGGCGCATCGGAAACGCGGAGGCCGCATCCCGGCGGACCGTCCGACTGGCCATTCCGGGCGGTGCTCGCCGCTGTCAACCCGTTCCTCAATTCCGAAGTCGCCGCCCGATACGCCATCCCGGTCGCGAAGACCTGCTCGGCCAAAATCTCGTTCGTCTTTGTCGCCGAGGCCGGGGAGGACCGGAGGGAGATCCAGAGGGCGGAGTCCGCCTTGGCGCGTCTGTTCGCGGAAGCGCGGGACGA
>DASUAN010000038.1:0-2068 GCA_035763765.1 Candidatus Deferrimicrobiaceae bacterium | reverse complement strand
CGGCGGGAACATGAACGCCTGCACCGACCGGGAGTATGTCTTCTTCTTCGCGAAGGTCCTTTCCCGGGATTTCTCCCTGGCCGTCGACATCCTCTCCGACATCTACCTGAATTCCTCCTTCGACTCCCGGGAGCTGGAGCGGGAAAAAGGGGTCGTCCTGCAGGAGATCCTGATGGTCGAGGACAACCCCGAGGAGTACCTGCACGACTTCTTCCACGAGTCGTACTGGGGGGGGCACCCCCTCGGGCTCCCGGTGCAGGGGACCGCGGGGAACGTCTCCGGATTCTCGAGGGGCAAGATCACCGGGTACTTCCGGGACCGCTTCCGCCGGGAGGGACTCGTCGTGACGGTGGTCGGCAACCTCCCGCACGATCGGGTCGCGGAGGAGCTGGAGAGCGCCTTCGCTTCCCTCCGGCTGGGGGAGCGGCATCGGCCGGACGCGCCGCCGGCCCCCCGGCGGGAGACCTTCCTCCGGAAGCGCCCGATCGACCAGCTCTGCCTGTGCCTCGGCGCTCCCGCGGTCCCGCGGACCAGCGACCGGAAGTACACCGCCCTGATCCTGAACACCATCCTCGGCGGCAGCATGAGCAGCCGGCTCTTCCAGGAGATCCGCGAGCAGCGGGGGCTCGCCTATTCCGTCTTCTCCTCCCTGTCCGCCTACGCCGATTCCGGGATCCTGAAGATCTGCGTCGGCACGACGCCGGACAAGGCCCAGGAGGTCCTGCAGGTGATCTCCGGGGTGATGGGGGAGCTGTGCGCCGGCCGGCTCGGCGACGAGGAGGTGGCCTTAGGACGCGACCTGATCAAGGGGAACATGCTTCTCTCGCTGGAGAGCGCGGAGTTCCGGATGAGCCGGATGGCGATGTGCGAGATGTTTCTCGGGCGGATCGAGACGCCCGAGGAGACCCTGGAGAAGGTGGACGCGGTGACCCCCGACGCGGTGCGGTCGCTCGCGGCGGAGATGCTGTGCCGGGACAGGTTCACGCTGGCCGCGGTGGGGGAGCTTCCGGACGCCTCCCGCCTCGCCTTCTGACGGGATGCAGCCCGGACTGACCATATCGGTGCGATTCGTGAGGGAAGGAAGCCGCGGGCTTCTCCCGGCGTACCAGACCGAAGGGGCTTCGGGGATGGACCTGTTCGCGGACCTGGAGGGGGAGGTGGTGCTTCCGCCGGCCGGAAGGGCGCTCATCCCGACCGGGATCGCGGTGGCGATCCCTCCGGGGGTGGAGGGACAGGTGAGACCGAGGAGCGGACTCGCCGTCCGCAGCGGGATCACCTGCCTGAACAGCCCGGGCACCATCGATTCCGACTACCGCGGAGAGATCCGTGTCGTCCTGGTCAACCTCGGGGAGGAACCCTTCGTCGTCCGGAGGGGGGACCGGATCGCCCAGCTGGTCTTTTCCCCCGTCCTGCGGGCCACCCTGCGGGAGGTGGGGACGCTCGACGGGACGCCCCGCGGGGAGCGGGGGTTCGGACACACCGGGGAAAAGGGGGGCGGACGGTGATCGAACGGTACACGAGGCCCGGGATGGCGGCGGTCTGGCAGGCGGAAAACCGGTTCCGGATCTGGCTCGAGATCGAGCTGCTGGCCATGGAGGCGATGGTCCGGCAGGGGAAGATTCCCGCGGACGCCCTCGCGCGGGTCCGCAAGAAGGCGGGCTTCGACGCGGCCCGGATCGACGAGATCGAGAAACGGGTCAAGCACGACGTGATCGCCTTCCTGACCTCGGTCGCGGAGCATGTCGGGGACGACTCCCGGTTTCTGCACGTGGGGATGACCAGCTCCGACGTGGTGGACACCTCCTTCGCCGTCCAGATGCGCCAGGCGCTCACCTTGCTGATCCGGGAGGCGGAGAAGGTGTTCGGGGTGCTCCGGGCCCGCGCCCTCGAGCACAAGGACACCGTGATGATCGGGCGCACCCACGGGGTCCACGCGGAGCCGGTCACCTTCGGGCTGAAGCTGGCCCTCTGGGCGGACGAGACGCGGCGGAACATCGCCCGCCTGCGGCGCGCCCGGGAGGTGATCTCGGTGGGGAAGATCTCCGGTGCGGTCGGGACCTTCGCGAAC
>DASUAN010000037.1:0-2209 GCA_035763765.1 Candidatus Deferrimicrobiaceae bacterium | reverse complement strand
CATGCCTATGACATCGCCCAGTTCAAGAAGGAAATCAGGATCCCCGTCTACCGGAACGCGGAGGGGTACTACTCCCTGGACAGGGACGACGAGCATCGGGAGGAGCAGCGGTTTCCCCTCGGGAAGGCGTTTCTCTTGTCCACCCATCCGTGGGACGGGTACAAGATCATCTACACGAACACGCCGAAAAGGACGGGATTCGTCTATTCCCACGCGTACCTGAACCACCGGACCCGCACCGGACATCCGGAGAACCACAAGCGCCTGGCGAATCTCTTGGAGGCGATCCGGAAGGACGATCTCCACGGCAGTCTCCTCTTTCTCGAACCGTATCTCCCGGACATGGGATCGATCGAGAAGGTGCATCGTTCCGACTATCTGGACGCCTTCCGGGATGCCGTCCGATCCGGCAACAAGACGTTCGCCACCGTGGACTGCTCGATCGGCGAGGCGAGCTACGATGTCGCGCTGCTTGCCGCGGGCGGGGTCATGGCGGGAGTCGATGCCGTGATGAACCGAAGGGTCGAAAACGTCTTCTGCGCCGTGAGGCCGCCCGGCCACCACGCCGGAAAACAGTCCGCCATGGGGTTCTGCTTCCTCAACAACGTCGCCGTGGGAGCCCTCTACGCCCGGAGCGCCTATGGCACGGAAAAGATCTTCATCCTCGACTGGGATGTCCACCATGGAAACGGGACCCAGGAGATTTTCGAGGAGGATCCGTCCACCTTCTTCTGCAGCCTCCATGAGCACCCGACCTTCTCCTTCCCCGGGACCGGGAGAAGGATGGACCGGGGGAAGGGAGAGGGATACGGATTCACTCTCAATCTCCCTCTCAAGCCCCGCACGGCGGACCAGGGGTTCCTCGACCTCTTTGAACGGGAGGTTGTTCCGGAGATCGAAAAGTTCCGCCCCGACCTGATCATGATCTCCGCCGGGTTCGACGCGCACAAGGACGATCCCATCGCGGACATCGATCTGACGGAGCGATCGTTTGCCCACATGACGCAGAGGCTTTGCGAGATGGCCGACCGGTACTGCCAGGGGAGAATCGTGTCCGTGCTCGAGGGTGGGTACAACGGTTCGTCCCTCGCGTCATCGGTGATTGTCCACCTGAAAACCCTCCAGGGAAGGAGCGACCCATGTTTGTCGGCATAAGGATGACGAAAAAGGTGATCACCATAACCCCGGAGGACACGGTCCGCGACGCCAACCGGATTCTCCAGGAAAATCGGATCCATCACCTTCCTGTGGTAGTGGGGGGGGAACTCGTGGGCATGGTTTCGGACACGGACATCCGGCAGTGGATTCTCAAGGAGCAGAAGGTCGAGGAGGACGGCACGGTATTCCGGAGAACCGGAACCGTGAGCGAACTCATGGTCCGGGAGGTGGTCGCGGTCACCCCCGAGGATACCATCGAGGATGCGCTGCTCCTCCTCCACCGGCGGAGGTTCGGGGCCCTGCCCGTGGTGGAAGGCAGGCGCCTCGTGGGAATCATCACGCGACTGGACATCCTGGCCGCGTTCATCGATACCCTCAATATCGAGGGGATCGGGGTCCGCATCGAGGTGATTCTCCCCCGGGAGTTGAAATTCCTCCATCGCCTGGTCAAGGAATTGGAAGGGATGGGTCTCGAAATCCGAAGCCTGATTCTGTCTCCGTTCCGGGAGGAATTTGCGGCCTTCCTGCGCGTGGTGACGATCGACGTGGCGAATGTCAAGGCAAGGCTTCGGGCCGCAGGTTTCCAGGTCCCGGAACTCGCGGATTTCCTCGGGTAAACCCGAAACCCGCCGGCACGGATCCTTCCGGTGGCCCGCTCCTTCAGCCTGCTTCTCCGGGGCCGACGGCGCGCTCCCGCAGAAGCTCCCGTGCTTCCTGCTCGTCCTCTCTTCCGACCTGGATTTCGGCTGTGCCGACCCGGAACAGATCCTGCAGCACCTCTCCTTTGACGAAGTGCCGGATGCCGGCGGATTCGAGGATCGACTTCACCATCGCGATGACGATGGGATTTCCCGTTTTCAGGACGGTGACGTACTCCACGTACTCGGGACGGAGCTTCGGCGGGAGTTCCGGCACCAGCGGCACCCGGCAGTCGGGGCAGCCGTAAATTCCCTCGATGTATTCGGAACCGCATTCCGGGCAAAACATACGATCCCAATGTACCCCAATTCCCGGCCCCTTGACATGGTCCGAGCACAACCTTATGGTGAAG
>DASUAN010000036.1:0-5076 GCA_035763765.1 Candidatus Deferrimicrobiaceae bacterium | reverse complement strand
ATCTTCCCGAGGGTGGACTGGGCGTCGGAGACTCCCTGTTCCGCTGCCTTCCGATACCACTTCGCCGCCTCGTCGCTGTTTTTCGGAACCCCCTCGCCATTGCGGTACATCTTCCCGAGGGTGGACTGGGCGTCGGCAACCCCTTTCTCCGCGGCCTTGCGATACCACTGCTCCGCTTTGGCGACGTCCTTTTCGACTCCCTCCCCCTTCATGTACCGTTCGGCAAGGCCGTACTGCGCCTTGGGGTCTCCCTTCTTGGCGTTTTCGATCAATAGGGAAACATTGTCCGACGATGCCGGCGAAACCCGGGCCGAAAGAACGAGCACCAGAACGAACCCGAAAAGGATCCCTTTCCGCATAGGCCCTCCCCAACCCGGACATTTTCCCGCATGAAACTGCGGAGGAATTCCCCGCTCTTTAAGCTTACACGAACAATTGCGCGATGGCGCCGGCCAAAAAACAGAGAACAAATCCCAGCAGACCGAATCTCAACTCCATTTTTGCCGTGCCATAGCACATGGCGAGGATTCCGATTCCCGTCCCCACCTTTATGGGGGCAAGGGTCTGAATCGTGGTGATCAAATCCACGTCGTCTTCCTCCTTGCCCCTATCTCGGCATTTTCTCCGAATTTCTTTACAGGAAAATCATGGCTTTCGTTCCCTTTTTCCCAAGGCTTTGTCCACGGCTTTCTTGAGGTCTTCCAAGGCGGCCTCCGCTCCGGCCCGCAGGTCTTCCCACGCTTCTCCGCCGGTTTTTTTCATCTCCTGAAGCTTCTGCCTCGCCGATTCCTGCTTGAGCCGGAGCTCTTCCGCCTGCTCCTGGAACTTCGACCGGGCGCGCACACCAAGCCGGTCGGCTTTCCCGCGGAGCGTTTCGATCTCGTCCCCCCATTCCTTGAGCTTCTCCTCCATCGTTCCGAGAACCTTTTCCCGGGTCCCTTCCCCGGGAACTTCGTATGCGACCACCCGGATGATGCCGATTGCCTCCCCCTTGAGTCCCGTGGTCACGGCATCGCTTACCGAAATCACCTTCCGGATTCCCTCCGAAGCGACGAAGTCGTTCACGGCCTGGTCCAGTTCGCGCAGCTCGTTCCGCGCGTGAAAGATCTTCAGCTGGGACGTAAAGGTCTTCACCCTGATCATCTCGGTCGCCCCTCCTCTCCCCGCGTTCGTACGAACAATATTGTAAGACAAAGCCGTCGAATCACGAAACTGAGCAGGGTTCATTTTCCGTCTCGAGTGTAAGCCTTTATTTATCCAGTGGAATATGGCCTCGCATCTTGGCATGGTTCATGTTCCCCATCATCGCCATGAAGGTGCCATCGACCCCATGGCCCCTGAGGAGAGGGCAAAATCCGTCAGTGAACAGGGGCGCAAGGTTTCTCGTTGTCGTGACGGCATTGTGCCTGTGCTCCGCCCTTGCGATCGCCGAGGAGCAGCCGGATCACATTCCGATCCTGTCCACCAGTGACGGCAGCAGGATCTGGGTGGAGGTGACGCATTCCGGGAACCGGTCGACCGCCGTCCCGTTCTTCGCAGTTTCCGAAGAAATCGTACGGAAGGCGGAAACCGCCGGGAAGACGGGGAACCGGCTGCTCGAAGCGCCTGCGGAGGACGGGGGGAAAAAGGTCAAGAGGCGGGCCCGCATCGAAGACATCCTCAAACAGCACCGATCGCTGGTGGTCCGGCACGGGCCCGAAGGGCTTTCCTTCGGCGGGGGCTTTGCCCTTATCGGGGATGTCCGGGACGGTGTGAAAGAGGGCCGAAACAGCCGAGAGAAGCTGGAAGCCGTCGTCGAAGCCGTGAAGGATGCGCAGGCAAGACAAGCTTCCATCCAGGAAACCGCGGAGGCGGAGAAACGGTCCGATCCGGGATCCTCCGGGACATCCCGCCTCTCCCAGACCGGTCAAGCACGTTTCCATCCCGTCTCCCGGTGACCCGCGCCATCCGGGCTTCGCCTCACCGGTCGACCATCCGCATCGCCTCCTCCGGATAACGCAACCCGGCGGCAGCCCCTTTCGGAAACAGGGCGTCGACCTCCGCCAGTTCCTCCTTGGTGAACGCCACTTCAAGGGCCCCCAGGTTCTCCTCCAGGCGGTCCCTCTGCTTGGTTCCCGGAATCGGAACGACGTCCTCTCCCCGGGCGAGAACCCACCCGAGGGCGAACTGCGCCGGAGTGCATCCTTTCCCCGCCGCCATTTCCTCGACCCGACGCAGGAGGAGAAGGTTCTCGGCCATATTCTCCCCCTGGAAACGGGGGAAATGATGGCGGCGGTCCCCTTCGTCCAGGTCCCCGGGGACCCGGATCCGTCCCGTGAAGAACCCCCGGCCCAGTGGGCTGTAGGCCACGTACCCGATGCCGAGCTCCCGGCAGACGGGGAGGACCTCGCTTTCACAGTCCCTGGACCACAAGGAATATTCGCTCTGCAGGGCGGCCAGGGGATGGACGGCCTGTGCGCGGCGGATCGTCCGGGCCGCCGCCTCGGACAGGCCGAGGAACCGGACCTTGCCCTCCCGGACGAGGTCGGCCATCGCGCCGACCGTCTCCTCGACGGGGACCTCGGGATCGACCCGGTGCTGGTAGTAGAGATCGATGACCTCGACCCGCAGGCGGCGCAGGCTCGCCTCGCAGGCGGCCCGCACGTATTCGGGCTTCCCGTTTACCCCCCGGAAGGAGCCGTCCTCCCCCCGGAGGACGCCGAACTTGGTCGCGAGGATCACCTTCTCCCGCCGGTCCCCGATCGCCTTCCCGACGAGACCTTCGTTGCGGCCGACGCCATACATGTCGCTCGTATCGAGGAAATCGACGCCCAGGTCGAGGGCCCGGTGGATCGTGGCGATCGATTCCCTCTCGTCCCCCTGCCCGTAGAACTCCGACATCCCCATGCAGCCAAGCCCGAGGGCCGACACCTTCAGTCCGTTTCTTCCCAACGCTCGTTTCTTCATTCCTTTTCCCTCTCCCGTCGGAGGCGCGAGGAACCGCCGTCCCTACCGCGGGTATTTCGCCTCGAATTCCTCGTCGGACATCGTAAGGTACAGGATCCCTTCGATCAGGCCCGCCAACGCGGGGATGAGCGTCCAGAAGAAGACCGCGTACAGGATCCCCCATCCCACCTGCCCGAGGTAGAAGCGATGGACCCCGATCCCGCCGAGAAGGATGGCGAAGATCGCGGCGGCGACCCGCCTGCTGATTCTGCCCGGGCGCCTGAGGGAGGGCTGTCTCACCCCGCACCGGGGGCAGATCTCCGCCCGGGCGTCGATGGAGGCCCCGCAATGGGTGCAATATTTCCCTTTCTCCATCTCCACGGCTCCTGTCGACCGGAGCACGCGAACGGAGGCCCGCCTGCGGCCGGGTCTCAGCGGAAGCGCTTCCTCCGGAAGAGGTCGGTCTTGACGGAGGAGACCCGGTCGAGGAACAGGCAACCGTCCAGGTGGTCCACTTCGTGCTGGATGGCGACCGCCTCGAACCCGATCGCCTCGAGGATGACCTGCTTCCCGTCACGGTCGAGCGCGTCCACCAGAACCCACTGGGCGCGCTGCACGTTCGCGGTGTAGTCCGGCACGCTCATGCATCCCTCCCGGACGAGCTGCTTTCCCCCCATGGCGAGGATCTCGGGATTGAGCAGCACGAGCAGACCGTGATTTTCCTCCCGGCCACCCAGCCGATGAGCCGAGACGTCCACGGTAACGATGCGGGTTGCGACCCCCACCTGCGGGGCGGCGATGCCGACGCACCCCGGGGAGGCCCGCATCGTCTCGAGGAGGTCGTCGATGAACGACGACACCTCGGCGGTCACGCCCGTCACGGGAGAGGAGATTTCCTTCAGCCGGGGATCCGGGAACTGCAGGATGGAAAGAATCGCCATGCCGGGCCTGTCAAAGCTCCAGGGTCTCGATCGGGCGCATGGAAATGGACACGCCGATTTCCTTTTTGACCCGTCCGAACACCCCGTCCAGCTCCTTCAAGTCGACGCCTTCGGGAATGTCCACCTCCAGGACCATGACGTAGACGGGCCGTTCCCTCGACCCGACGACCTGCGTTTTGAGGTCGGTGATGTTGATCTTCCGCTGGGCGAGCTCCCGGGCCACGGAGTAGACGATCCCCGGACGGTCGGCCCCGTAGACGGAGATGATGTGGGGACGCCCGGCGAACGTCTTCTCGTGGACGACCTCCTCGTCCTTCAGCGCGTGAATCGTGACCAGAAGCCCCATGCCCGAGCGAACCGCGTCGAAGGCGGCGTTGAGCTCCGCGGCCGACTGCAGCTTCTCGTGCCAGACGACCAGGATCATCGCGAACTGCCCGGAAAGAATCGTGCAGGTCGAATCCTCGATGTTGCACCCCAGCTCGAAGAGGATCCTGCTGACCTCGGCGACGATCCCGGGCCGATCCTTTCCCAATACGCTCACCGAGAAATGTCCCATCCCGATTCCCCCTTCCCCCGGAGGGGCGAAAAGTAGACGATCATGATACCACGCGCTCCCTCCGGGGGAGACGCGGAGTGGCCGCCCGTGTCATCGCGGCAGGCGAAGCCGGAACCGAGAGAGAGATGTCTTGGGGCCGGTAAAGCGGAAGGAAGACGGGGCCGGTCTCACGAACCGGTTCGGAGCGTCCTGCCGGATGACCGCGGCGGGTCCGTTCGCCGAGGGACCGCGGCCGCGTGACGATCCTGCCGGGCTATCTCCTGACTTCCCTCTTATCGCCGGCGGATGGAATGCCTGCTTCCAGAGGCAGGCCGGCATCTTTCGACCAGCCGATCCAGGAACTGTCGTAGTTGTGCAACTTCTCCAAACGCCAGCCGGAGAGATAGAGGGCGAAGAGGACCTGGGTCGTGCGCACTCCGGATTGGCAGTAGAAGTACTGCTCCCTCTCCGGATCGAAACCCAGTTCGCTGACCAGAGGCTTCATTTCGGCCGCCGTCAACCACTCCGCGCGATTCTCCTTCTTCTTGAAGAGCGTCCACTCGGCATGCCGGCATCCGGGGATCCGCCCCGCACGGTATGCCCCTTTCATCTGTTTATCGCCGGTAAACTCCTCGATGCTTCGGGTATCCCACAGCTGGGCGGCGGGATCCTTGC
>DASUAN010000035.1:0-2844 GCA_035763765.1 Candidatus Deferrimicrobiaceae bacterium | reverse complement strand
TCCACACCCGTGAACGACTTCGCGATTTTTTCCAGGTCCTCGAGCCGCTTGAGATAGTTGACCAGCATCTCCCGGCGCGCCCCCGGCCGTGCCCCGGAGAGTGCGTCGGATGCCTGGACCAGAATGGGGAGCACGTCCCGCGGTGACTCGTCCTCGTGATGGGCGGCGATGGCGTGGATCACGCGCCCGGACTCACCGTACTTCTTGCACAAATCCGCCCCGATCAGCGCATGCGGTCCTTCGACCTCATGGTCCACCGCTTTCCCGATGTCGTGCAGGAGCCCCGCCCGCTTGGCGACTTTGGCGTTCAGCCCCAGTTCGGAGGCAATCATTCCGCAGAGGAAGGCCACCTCAAGAGAGTGGGTATAGATGTTCTGGCCATAGGAGGTCCGATATTTGAGTTTTCCGATGAGCTTGACCAGTTCCGGATGGAGGCCGTGAAGTCCCAGGTCGAACAGGGCCTGCTCCCCCGCCTCCCGGATGATCTCCTCCACTTCTTTCGCCACGCGCTCAACCGTTTCCTCGATCCGGGCGGGATGGATGCGCCCGTCCTGGACCAGGCGCGTGAGGGCGATCCTGGCGACCTCCCGGCGGACGGGATTGAATCCCGAAAGGATGACCGCCTCCGGGGTGTCGTCGATGATGACGTCGATTCCCGTGGCCGCCTCGAACGCGCGGATGTTCCGCCCCTCCCTCCCGATGATCCTCCCCTTCATCTCCTCCGAGGGAAGCGGAACCGCGGTCACGACGCGTTCGGCGACGTAATCGGCCGCGTACCGCTGTACGGACAGCGCGATCATCTTCCTCGCCTTCTGGGACGCCTCCTCCTTGTACTCCTCGTCGAGCGCGCGGATCTTCTTCCCGGCTTCGAGTTTGGCATCGTTCGTGATCATCTCCACGAGTTCGGACTTCGCCTGTTCGGCCGTCACCCCCGCAATCCGCTCCAGGTTCTCATTCGCCTCGCGAATCATCTCCTGAAGGTCCACATTTCCCCGCTCCAGTTTCTGTTCCATCTCGGCGAGTTCCTTTTCCTTCCTCCCGAACTCCTCGGACCGGGTCTCGAGGGCCTCCATTTTCCGGTCGAGAACATCCTCCTTCTGGAGAAGCCGTTTCTCGAGCTGGCTGATCTCGTTCTTTCGATCGCGCGTCTCTCGTTCGAAATCCAGCTTCACTTGGAGCTGGTAATCCTTGGACTGAAGCGCCGCCTCCTTGAGGATGCTCTCCGCCTCCTTCCTCGCGCTTTGGAGGATTTCCTCGGCCTTGCCCGCAGACTCCCTCGCCCGGTCCTCCGCAAATTTCTTCTTCGACAACAGATGGAACACCACGATCATCAGACCCGAAACGAGCACTGCAAGAGCCGCGATGATGATCATATTCGTATCCAAAGGGTACCTCCCTTGTGCCGCATCTATTTTATGCCCCGCCCCACGACGCCGTTTTCCGTAACCACCGCATCAACGGGGACGTCCCAGGCATCCACGGGAACTTCCGGGACCAGTTGCCAGGAAAACGCCAGCCCGACGGCCACCGCGGTCCCGCCGAGACCGAAGAGAAAACGATCGTAGTATCCGTGCCCTCGCCCCAACCTTCTCCCGGCCGCGTCGAACGCCAGGCCGGGGACGACGACCAGGTTGAATCCTTTCCGGATCCCCTCCGCGCCGGGAGGGACATGGGGTTCCCGGATTCCGAACCGTCCCGGAACCCATTCGTCCTTTTCCTCGTGACGGAAGAAGGTGAGATTGCCGTCCTCGACCATCCGGGGGTAGTAGACCCATGCACCGTCGGCCAGGCACCGTTCCCGGATCCGGTCGGTTCCCACTTCGCCGCGCATCGCCGAATACAGTGCGATCTTCAGGCCGGGCGCAGGCGGAAACACCGAGAGGAAGTGCTCCTGCACCTGGAGCGATCTCGCCGCACGATCCCGATCCGGCTCTCCGGTGCCGAAACGTCTTCGTTCGTTGAGGCGAAGAAACGCCTTCCGGTCTTCGACGACCATGAAACTTCCTTCCGACGATGGAATTACACGGGGAGGCAGGTGCCGCGAATAAGGTGAGAACCCGGAAAGGAAATCCGGGTCCGCCTGAGGTTGCTATCTATCGGAACAACGATCAAACCTTATTCGTAGTTGAACGTACCAAAACGTTTTCCCTGCCGCCCGAATCTATGAAAAAGGCCTGCGCCCGAAAAAATCCGGGAAAGCCCCTGCTCCTTGCCGTGTCGGCAGTCGAGTCGAACCTGGTTCTCACCAGGTGGGTTCCCTGATCGGCGCCTTCAGGCTTCCCCGTTCAAGGGGCATGCTCACCGACGCCCGGAAGGGACCCCGTTCTCTTTGTGTTGGCTCTGACTCTTCCGCCAATCACGCGCAGGGCAGGGGCCGCCTGCCATCTCGTCCTATTTCAACACGTTGTCCAGCACCGCCAAAAGGTCCTGGCTCTTCTCTTCGAAACGCCGTTTCTCCTTGTCCAGCTCCGCTCGAAGCTCGAGGATCTCGTCCCCAAGCTTCATGGCGGCCAGCATGACCACGTGGAGGTAGTTGGCGGTGACGCCGGATTTCTGGATCTCCCGAACCTTCTCGTTCAACAGCTCGCTCAGGCGTCCCATATGTTCCGCCGACCGTTCGGTCGCAACGGTGAGCGAGTACCCGGCGATGTTGATATTGTACCGGTCGCTCATCCCTCCACTCCTCAATTATACAATCGGCGCGCTACAACTCAATGCTTTCGATGCGCGCCAGGATCGTCTCCACCTTCTCGCGGATCTCGTTCCTTTCCTCGGTCAGTTCGGCGATTTTCCTATTCAAATCGACGATCTCGGCCTCCTTTTTTTCCAGCTGCGCAGCCAGGG
>DASUAN010000034.1:0-2592 GCA_035763765.1 Candidatus Deferrimicrobiaceae bacterium | reverse complement strand
AGGGAAATGTTCCGCTCGTACTCCACGCCGCGCTTCCGGACCCGCGCCAGGAGCACCTCCGGGCGGGCCTGCAGGTAGATCACCAGGTCCGGCCGGGGAACCGTCGGGACGAGCAGCTTGTAGACCATCTCGTACAGGGTGATCTCGTCCTCCTCCAGGTTTAAGTAGGCGAAGATCTTGTCCTTGGCCAGCACGTAGTCGGAGACGACCCCCGTCTCGAACAGGTTCCCCTGGGCGAGCTCCCTCTGCTGGCGGTATCGGGAAAGGAGGAAGTAGAGCTGGGTCTGGAAGGCGTACTTGCGGCGATCCTCGTAAAAACGCTCGAGAAACGGGTTGTTGGCAACCTCCTCCTGGAAGAGGCGGGCCCCGAACTTCTGGGCCAGGATCTTGGCGAGAGAGGTCTTTCCGACGCCGATCGGCCCCTCGATGCCGATATACCGGGGTGCTTTCTGGGAGGTCATTTCCGGACAATTGTATGCGGCGCCGCCCGAAAAAGTCCACTACAATTCACGGTGATCCGACCGTCGTCCACCGCTCTGAAAAGACCTTACGTGGGGGAAGAAAATCGGAGAGATTGGCGGGGCCGGAGGGGGCCGCCCTTCCCTCTCATGGCGGAATCCTCACGGTGTCGACGATCTTTTCCAGGATCTCCTTTCCCCCCGCCGGGATCCCTTCTTCGTCGCGCAAAACCAAAATCAGGGCCCGAGGGGAATCGTCCGGGGGGGAGACGGAAACGGCATAGACCGGGCCGGCCGTCCGGGTTTCCGTGATCGTCTCCGAGTCGTCGTCCGCGCATCGTTCACGGACGATCGACAAGCGCATTTCCACGCATTTCCGGCCGTGGGAGTTCGTAAAGACCCTGGTTTCGGGAACGTCGGAAACGTACCGGGATTCGCACGGCCCGTCGCCGCCGAACATCGTCAACGCCCGGGCCGCCGCAAACTTCTCGAAGGAGAGTTCCCCCGGATCGCCGGGCTCCCGGGGAAGAACGTCCATATCGTGGAAGGAGATCTCGATCGCCCCCCGTCCGGCCTGCCCCTCGGGAATCGGCCGACCGCCGGCCGGGATCCCCGCGTGCTCGAAAACGCCCCGGAAGGAATATTCCTCCGGATAGCGCAGTTCGTACCACCCCATGATGTCCAGGTACCGCTTCCACCCGGGAATCTTCTCCCGCGGGATCTGGCCCGGTTCGATCGGTTTCCCCGTCCTGATGTCGAACGGGATCACCTTTCCCTCGCCGGTCTCGACGACAAGGTGGCCGGCTGCGTTCATCCCTTTCGATCTTCCCCACCGGTAGCCGGAACCGGTTCGCTGGATCGTGGAGAGATCCCCGATCAATCGTTCGAGCGTTACCGTGTCGATTTTTTTCCCTCGCCGGAAAAAGGTCACGAGGACCCGGTCCTTCCGGAATCCGGGAGGGAGGAGGCCCGATCCCCAGTCGCCGACGGCCAGATATTCCCCGTCGTTCGACAGTCCCAGCAGATCGAATCGCCCGTCCATCGCCCAAAACGGCTCCCGACGGCCCACGTTCCCGTGCAGGTTCACCCGGTAGACCGTCGTCTTCTCTTTCTCGAAATCCACCGACGCAAAGGATTTCCGGTTGCGGGAATCGATCTCCTCCGCCACAATCCTTTTTCCATCGGGGCTCAAGATGGTGATTTTCCCGTCCGATTTCACGGGACGGGAAAAGGACCCCCCTCTTCCGATCCGGACGGTTTGGCCGTCGACCGGGGACCCGCTCCGGCCCATCCCCGGCGATTCGTCCGCGGCGGATGCCTGCGCGGCGAGCAGGAGGATGCCCCACACCGCCGGTTTCCAGGAACGCCTCGTTTCGTCTCGGTTCATCGGCCGGCCCCCTCTTCTCCCGGGGGGAGGAACCGCGCGAGCTCCAGATACGTCCCCGGAGGAACCGTCTCGGCCCTGGCGGACGGGTCGACCCCTGCCCGGGAAAGCAGATCGCACCATTCTTCCGTGCCTCCCAAAAAAAATGGAACGGGTGCGTTTTTCAGCTTCTTGCGCCTTCGGGCGAACGCCGCGCGGACGACCGTTTGGAGATTCCGGACGAGAGGCTCCGGGATGCCGGGACGAAAGCGGATCGAGACGACGGCGGAGTCGACCTCGGGCGACGGGGTAAAGCAGGTGCGCCGGACGAGAAATTCCAGCCGGGAAACGGCCAGGACCGCGAAGTAGACCGACAGGGTGCCGTATTCTTTCCCTCCGGGAAGGGCGCAGAGCCGCTCGACCATCTCCTTCTGGAGCATCAGCACCGCGCGGGGAAACGCCTCCCGGAGATCCAAAAGCCGCAGGACGATCGGCGAGGAAAGGGAGTACGGGAGGTTCCCGATCACCGTCCCGCCCGTGGGGAACCGTTTTCTCCATTCCGCCTCCGGGACCGCGAGAAAATCCGCCTCGAGGACCGCGATCGAGGAACGTTCGAATCGGCCGCGCAGATAATCGGCAAGCGTCCGGTCGACCTCCACCGCGACCGTGGAGAACCCCTCGGATGCGAGGATTCCGGTCAGCGAGCCGAGCCCGGGACCGATCTCCAGAAAGGGCGGACCCATCCCCCGGGCCACCGCCACGATCTTCCGG
>DASUAN010000033.1:0-2914 GCA_035763765.1 Candidatus Deferrimicrobiaceae bacterium | reverse complement strand
ATGGACTACACGATCGTCATCTCCGCGACCGCCTCCCAGTCCGCCCCGATCAACTTCATTGCCCCCTACGCGGGGTGCACGATTGGGGAGTATTACCGCGACAGCGGCCGTCACGCGCTGTGCATCTACGACGACCTGTCCAAGCACGCCGTGGCTTACCGGCAGCTCTCCCTCCTGCTACGCCGACCCCCGGGGCGGGAAGCGTACCCGGGCGACGTCTTCTACTTGCATTCGCGGCTGCTCGAGCGCGCAGCCAAGCTCTCCGACGCCGAGGGGGGCGGATCGCTGACGGCGCTGCCGATCATCGAGACGCAGGCCGGGGATGTCTCGGCCTACATCCCGACGAACGTCATCTCGATCACCGACGGCCAGATCTACCTCGAGGCCGACCTGTTCTACGCCGGTGTCCGACCGGCGGTGAACGTCGGCCTCTCCGTGTCCCGCGTCGGCGGGAACGCGCAGATCAAGGCGATGAAGCAGGTCGCCGGAAGGCTCCGCCTGGAGCTCGCGCAGTACCGCGAGATGGCGGCGTTTGCGCAGTTCGGATCCGACCTCGACAAGGCCACCCAGATGCAGCTTGCGCGGGGTGCCCGGCTGATGGAGATCCTCAAACAGGCCCAGTATGAACCCCAGCCCGTCGAGCGGCAGATCGTAACGATCTTCGCTGCAACCAACGGCTTCACCGACGGATACGATGTCTCCTTGCTCGCCCGCTACGAGACCGAGCTTGCCGCCTTCATGCGGGACCGGCACGGCGCGACCCTCGCGGACCTGCTCGAGAGGAAGACGATCGACGACGATCTGAAAACGAAGCTCACCGCCGCCCTCGAGGAATTCCGCGGCATATTCCAGGAATAACGGCGCGCAAAGGGGCGACGAGGAACCATGGCGAACCTCCGCGCGATCCGGAAACGGATCGGCAGCGTCAAAAGCACCCAGCAGATCACCAAGGCGATGAAGATGGTTTCCGCTGCGAAGCTCAAGCGGGCGCAGGACACCATCGTCGCCGCGCGTCCGTACGCGCGCCAGATGCGGGAAGTCGTCCAGGCGGTCGCACGGCGGGCCGGGCAGGACGCCCATCCGCTTCTTTCCTCCCGGGAGAAGAAGAAGGTTGCCCTTCTGGTGGTCACCTCGGACCGGGGATTGTGCGGAGGCTTCAACTCGAATCTGCTCCGGGCAGTCAACCGGTTTCTCCAGGAGATCCAGGGGAGGCACGAAGAAGTCGTGCTGTTCGTGGTGGGACGCAAGGCCCGGGATTTCTTCCGGCGTCGCCGGGTCCCCTTGCGCAAGGAGTACATCAACATCCTCGGGGCGCTTTCCTACGCCCACGCCGAGCAGATGGCGCGCGACCTGGTGGACGGCTACCTCGCCGAGGAGTATGACGAGGTCATGGTCGCGTTCAACGAGTTCCGGTCGGCCATCTCACAGTGCGTCCGGATGGACCGGCTCTTCCCCGTCGCGATCGAGCTGGCGGAAGGGGAAGGTTTTGAGGCGGGCATCGATTACCTCTACGAGCCTTCCCAAAAGGAGATCCTGGCGACGCTCCTCCCGAAGTACGTCGAGACGCAGATCTTCCGGATGCTGCTCGAATCGGTGGCGGGGGAGCACGGCGCAAGGATGACGGCGATGGATTCGGCCACCAACAACGCGGTGGACATGATCGCCCGGCTCACGCTGCAGATGAACCGCGCGCGACAGGCCTCCATCACCAAGGAACTGATGGAGATCATCGGCGGAGCCGAGGCGCTCAGGGGATAGAACAGGGGGCCCGCCCCAAGGCGGGCCGCTTTGCTACGGATATCGAAGGAGGCGAACGAAACATGAACAAGGGGAATATCGTACAGGTGATCGGCCCCGTGGTCGACGTCCGGTTCGAGGCCGGCAATCTTCCGGCTCTCTACAACGCGGTCAAGATCTCCAACCCGAGCATCAGCGACAAGGAGGGGAACTTAACCGTTGAAGTGGCCTTGCACCTGGGCGACAACATCGTCCGTACCATCGCGATGGACACGACCGACGGCCTCGTCCGCGGGATGGAGGCGACCGATACCGGCGGCCCGATCACCATTCCGGTCGGCCCAGAGACGCTCGGCCGCATCATGAACGTGATCGGGAATCCCGTCGACGAGATGGGGGAGATCACCACGGAGAAACGGTACCCGATCCACCGGCACCCCCCCTCCTTCGAGGAGCAGTCGACCAAGGTCGAGATCCTCGAGACCGGGCTCAAGGTCGTCGATCTTTTGGCTCCCTACTCAAAGGGGGGGAAGATCGGCCTGTTCGGCGGCGCGGGCGTCGGAAAGACCGTCATCATCATGGAGCTCATTCACAATATCGCGATCGAGCACGGCGGCTATTCCGTGTTCGGCGGCGTGGGGGAGCGCACGCGCGAGGGGAACGACCTGTGGCTCGAGATGAAGGAGTCCAAGGTTCTCGAGAAGGCGTGCCTGGTTTTCGGGCAGATGACCGAGCCCCCCGGCGCGCGGGCGCGCGTCGGCCTGTCGGCCTTGACCGCCGCGGAATATTTCCGCGATGAGGAAGGGCAGGACGTGCTCCTCTTCATCGACAATATCTTCCGGTTCACCCAGGCAGGCTCCGAAGTGTCGGCGCTTTTGGGCCGGATCCCCTCGGCGGTCGGCTACCAGCCGACCCTGTCGACCGACCTCGGAGAGCTTCAGGAACGGATCACGTCCACAAACCGCGGCTCGATCACCTCGGTCCAGGCGATCTACGTCCCTGCAGACGACCTGACCGACCCGGCGCCGGCGACGACGTTCTCGCACCTCGACGCCACGACCGTGTTGTCCCGCCAGATCGCGGAGCTCGGGATCTACCCGGCGGTAGACCCCCTCGACTCCACCTCGCGGATCCTCTCCCCGCTCGTCCTGGGGCAGGAGCACTACGATGTCGCCCG
>DASUAN010000032.1:0-8924 GCA_035763765.1 Candidatus Deferrimicrobiaceae bacterium | reverse complement strand
GGAAAGGGCCCGGTGCGCCTGCCGCGCCTTCCGTTCCCGCTTTCGGACGCCGGGGGGAAGGGGGAGGAGACCGAAGTTGGCGTTCATCGGCTGGAACGATCCGCGGCGGGGGGTGGTGATGTGTCTCATCAGCGCTCCGGTCATCGACTCCTCCGGAAACTCGGGGGGCTCCTTCCCGGCGACCCGCGCGGCGGCGGAGATCGCCGCGACGAATCCGGAGGCGATCGATTCGACGTATCCCTCGACCCCCGTGATCTGTCCCGCGAAAAAGAGGCCCCGCCTTTTCCGGTACTCCATGGATGCGTGGAGGTGCCGCGGGGCATCGAGGAAGCTGTTGCGGTGGACCGAACCCAATCGGTGGAACTTTGCGCGGCGAAGCCCCGGAATCAGGGAAAAGACCCTCTCCTGCTCCGGATACGCGAGTTTCGTCTGGAACCCGACGAGGCCGTACATCGTCCCCGCCTCGTTTTCCTTGCGAAGCTGGACCACGGCAAAGGGGACGTTCCCCGTTCGGGGATTCCGCAGGCCGACCGGCCGCATGGGACCGAAGAGAAGCGTCTCCGGACCCCGGCGGGCGAGAACTTCGATGGGCAGGCACGATTCGAAATAGCGTTCCTCCTCGAATTCCCTTGCCGGGACGACGCGCGCCGACAGCAGGGCGGCAAGGAACGTTTCGTACTGGGATTGCGTCATCGGGAGATTCAGGTAATCCCCGGGGCCGGACCCGTACCGGTCGGCGAAAAACCCCTGGCTCATGTCCAGGGACGAAGCGTCCACGATGGGGGAAATGGCGTCGTAGAAGTAGAGGCCCATCCCGCCGAGCAGATCGCTGATGCTCCGCGTGATCGCCTGGGACGGGATCGGGCCGCAGGCGATGATGACGACGGCGCCGTCCGGAATCGTCTTCGCCTCCGCCTCGAGGACCCGGATCTCCCGTCGGGCACGGACCTTCTCCGTGACCGATCTTGCGAATCCTTCCCTGTCCACCGCGAGCGCCTTGCCCGCGGGCACCCGCACGCGATCGGCCACGTGGAGGAGATTCGACCCGAGCGCGCGCAGCTCCGCCTTGAGGAGTCCCTTCCCGGAATCCGCCCGGTCCGCACCGAGGGAATTGCTGCAGACGAGTTCGGCGAACCACCCGGTCTGGTGCGCCGGGGAAGGGACGCCGGGGCGCATCTCGTGCAGGTCCACCGCCGTTCCGGAGGCGGACAGGACGAGCGCCGCCTCGGAACCGGCGAGTCCGGCTCCGACGACTTGCACCCGGGGGACGGGGAGGTCAGTTCCGGGGGCTCGAACGGCCGTCAACGGAGGAACCCGCGCGCTCGGGGAGGAAGACCGAGAAGACGCTTCCGGCCCCCGGCTCGGAACGGACTTCGATGAACCCGCGGTGGTAATGAACGATCCGCTGGGAAATGGCCAGTCCCAAGCCCGTGCCTTCCGCCTTCGAAGTGAAAAAGGGATTGAAGATCTTTCCGATGATTCGGGGGTCGATCCCGTTTCCCGTGTCGCTCACCGTAGTGACCACATACCGCTGGCGGTGGCGGATCTGGGAGAAGAGGTCGAGCTTGACGGTGCCGCCGCGGGGCGTCGCCTGGACGGCATTGCGGACGAGATTCCAGAGAACCTGCTTGAGTTGTTCCGCGTCTCCTTCGACATGAAGGTCTTTCGCCGACCGTTTTTCCACGGTCACGTCCTTTTCCCGGGCCTCTCCCGCGCGCACCGCCTCGACGATCTCCCCTGCCATCAAGCTCATGTTGACGGGACCGACGTTCTTCATCTTCGGCCCCGCGTAGGCGAGAAAATCGGAGATCAGGCCGTTCAGGCGGGTGCTCTCCCGCTCGATGATGCCGAGAAGGGTCCGGGACGTCTCCGGCAGATCGCGTGCCTCGCGGAGCATCTGGGAGGACCCGGTGATGGACGCCAGGGGATTTCGGATCTCGTGCGCCAGGCCCGCAGCGAGTTCCCCGACCCCCGCCAGCCGGTCCGCGATCCGGATCCGATCCTCCATCTGCTTGACCGGAGTGAGGTCCTGGAAGATCACGACGCTGCCGATCACCGTTCCGTCCGCATCCTTCATGGGGGAGGAGGAAAACCCGAGGAAGATTTCCGCCCCGTCCGCGCGACGGAACACGGTTTCCGGACGAGGCATCAGCGTTTCCGTAATTTCCGGATCCAGTTCTATCCCGGAAAGAACCTCCTCCACCGGCATGCCCGTGACATCCTTTTTGCCGACACCGAGGATGGAGCACGCGGTCTGGTTGATCAGGTTCACCCGGCCTTGGGTGTCCACGGTCACGATTCCGGACGGGATGTTTTCCACGACATGCTTGTGAAATGTCTCCAGTTTCTGCAGGACGTTCTCCCGGTCCTGGATCCCCTCCCTCGCCGCCCGGATGTCCTCCCCGAGAATCCCGGACAGGATCCCCGTGAGGATGAAGCCGAGAGAATGGATCAGGCTCGGGCGGAAGAACTGGGACCATCCAAGATGCGATATCTCCGCCACGGGAGGGTGGAGCACTCCCTTCATCTGCAGGTAGAGGAGCGCAACGTAGGTGCCCGCGGAGAGCCCCGCCCAGATCATGGCCCCCATCATGTACAGCTCCAGACTTCCGAACAGGATCACGATGATGTACATGAACGCGAAAATGCTGTCGTAGAGTCCGGTCGCGAAAACGACGATCGAGACGAACGCCACATCCACGATCGCCTGGAGGACGAGAAACGGCCGGGGGACCTCGCCGATCCCCCAGAAGGCGTACCGGGCAAGCAGCCATCCGTACGACAGCAGGATCGCGATATACAGATAGTTGAACCCGAGGGGAAGAACGAAGTCGGGCGCCCGGATCTGGACGGACACCGCCGACGCCAGGAGGGCGAGGGTAATTCCCGATCGCAGCAGGAGGAGATTCCTGCTTTTGTTCGTTTCCTCTTTCCGGCCCCGGCCGGGGACCGAGGACAAGCTTACCCTCCCACAACGCCGGCCAGCTTGAAGATGGGCAGATACATCGCGATGACGAGCCCCCCGATGACCACCCCGAGAAAGACCATGAGCATCGGCTCCAGGAGGGAGGTCAGTCCCGCCACCGACGCATCGACCTCATCATCGTAGAAATCCGCAATCTTGTTGAGCATCGCATCGAGGGCCCCGGTCGTCTCCCCCACATTGACCATCTGGGTCACCATGGGGGGGAACACCTTGCTGTCCGCAAGCGGCTCCGAGATCGTCTTCCCCTCGCTGATGCTTGCCCGGGCTTTCATCACGGCCTCTTGGATAATCTTGTTCCCGGCGGACTTTGCCACGATTTCCATGCTCTCCAGGATCGGGACACCGCTGGCGACCATCGTCCCCAGCGTCCGGGAAAACCGCGCTACCGAAATCTTGCGGATGAGGTCGCCCAAGATCGGCAGCCGGAGAAGGAGGCGGTCGATGTTTCGGCGCCCTCCCTCCTGCCGGTAGTACCAGCGGATGGCGAAGATCACCAGCGCAAGCACGACCAGGCCGACCAGGAAATATTTCCGGGTGTATGCGCTCAAGGAAAGAACAATAAGGGTCGGTGCGGGCAAGGCCTGCCCGAAATCCTTGAACATGTCTCCGAAGATCGGAATCACGTAAAGAAGAAGAACGGTGGTCACGACGAGGGCGACCGCGAGGATCGTCAGCGGGTACACCATGGCGCTCCGGATCTGTTTGGAGAGTTTCATCGCCTTCTCGATATAGGCTGCGAGACGCGAAAGGATCGTGTCGAGGATCCCGCCCACCTCCCCGGCGGCCACCAGGTTGACGAAGAGTTCGTCGAACACCTTCGGATGCTTCCCCAGCGCGTCAGCGAACGTCGACCCGCTCTCCACGTCCTCCTTGACCTTGATGATCACCTTCTTGAACGACTGGTTCTCCTGCTGCATCCCGAGGATGTCCATGCACTGGACGAGCGGAAGTCCCGCGTCGATCATCGTGGCGAACTGCCGCGTGAAGATCGCGAGCTCCTTCTTGGATACCTTTCCCGCCCGGCCGGGAATTCGGAAATGCAGGTCGCGCGGTTTCGATTTGACCTTCACGGGGACAATCTGCTGCCGGCGGAGCTGCGCGATGACGAAGGCCTCGTTCGGGGCCTCGATCTCCCCGGTCATCGTTCCGCCCACCTTGGTCTTCCCTTCCCACAGGTATTTCGCCATCGCTTCCTCCGCGCCGTTCTCTTACTCTCTCCTGCCGATGCCTTGGGCCACCCCGGCCGCAGGAGAGGACGACAACAGGTTCCGGAACTCCTCGGGGTCGGGACTTCTCCCGACCGCATCGTCCAGCGTGATGTTCCGCCGGAGATAGGCCGCGAGCAGGGACTGATTCATCGTCTGCATCCCGAACTTGGCCTGCCCCACCTGCATCTGGGAGTAGACCTGGTGGATCTTCTCGTCCCGGATCAGGTTCCGGATGGCCGGGTTCGGGACCATGACCTCCAGTGCCAAAACCCGCCCCCCGCCGGACGCCTTGGGAATGAGGATCTGGGAGAGCACCCCCTCCAGGACGAACGACAGCTGGGCGCGGACCTGCGGCTGCTGATAGGGCGGGAACACGTCCAGGATCCGGTTGATCGTCTGGACGGCCGAGTTCGTATGCAGTGTCGCGAACACGAGGTGCCCCGTCTCCGCCACCGTCAAAGCCGCCTCGATCGTCTCGAGGTCCCGCATCTCGCCGATGAGAACGACGTCCGGGTCCTGACGCAGGATGTATTTCAAAGCCTTCTTGAAGCTCTGGGTGTCCGCGTTCACCTCCCGCTGGTTGACGAGGCACTTCTTGTGGGGGTGCAGGTACTCGATCGGATCCTCGATCGTGACGATGTGCTCCTGGCGTTCCGAGTTGATCTTGTCGATCATCGCGGCAAGCGTGGTCGATTTTCCCGATCCCGTGGGCCCCGTCACGAGGACCAGCCCCCTCGGCTTCTTGCACAGTTCCTTGACGACCGGGGGAAGCCCCAGGTCATCGAACGTCCGGATCTTGAAAGGAATCGTGCGGAACGCACCCGCCACGGCGCCCCGCTGCATGTACATGTTTGCGCGGAACCGGCTCAATCCCTTGACGCCGAACGAAAGGTCGAGCTCCCACTCCTCTTCGAAACGCTGCTTCTGCGCCTCGGTGAGGATGCTGTAGCAGAGCCGTTTCGTCTCCTGCGGGGTCAGGGGTTCCGCGGGGATCGGGAGAAGCCGCCCGTCGACGCGGATCATGGGAGGAACACCCGTCGTCAAGTGGAGGTCCGACGCCCCCTTTTCGTACATCAGGTTGAGAAGTTCATGAATGGATACCATCGAAACCGTTCTCCCTCCTTGGGAATCAATCCTGAGCCGTCACCCGGAGAATCTCATCCAGCGTTGTCACCCCCTCCTCCACTTTCGTCAGGCCGGCCTGCCGGAGCGTCTTCATGCCCAGCCGGGCGGCCTCCCGCTTGATGTCGAGCGCCGACCCGCCGCGCAGCACGAGATCCTTGATCTCCTCCTTGACCGGCATCACTTCGTAGAGGGCCACGCGGCCCCGGAACCCCGTCCCGTTGCATTCCTCGCACCCCTTCCCACGGCGCAGTTGAACGTGCTTCAGCCGGTCGGCCTTCATCCCGGCGTCGGACAGCGCCTTGGGGGGGATCTTCACCTCTTCGGCGCATTCGACGCACACTCGCCTGGCTAACCGCTGGGCGAGGACCAGGTTGAGCGATGAGGAAACGAGGAACGGCTCGATCCCCATGTTGAGCAGCCGGGTGATGGTGCTGGGAGCATCGTTCGTGTGGAGGGTGGAGAGAACGAGATGGCCCGTGAGGGCCGCCTTGACGCTGATCTCGGCCGTCTCGTAGTCCCGGATCTCCCCCACCATGATGATGTCCGGATCCTGCCGCAGGAAGGACCGGAGGGCGGCCGCGAAGGTAAGCCCGATCTCCTCACGGATGTGCACCTGGTTGATCCCGGCGAAATTGAACTCCACCGGGTCCTCGCAGGTGGAGATGTTGTCGCTCGTCTTGTTCAGGTCCGACAGGGCGGAGTAGAGCGTCGTCGTCTTTCCCGAGCCGGTGGGGCCGGTGACGAGGACCATCCCGAAGGGCCGGTGGATCGCCTCCGAGAAATCGTTCAGCTGCCCCGGCTCGAATCCGAGCCTGGTCATATCGAGCTGCAGGCTGGACCGGTCCAGAAGACGAAGGACGGTCTTTTCCCCGTAGATCGTGGGCAGCACGGAGACGCGGAAATCCATCTCGTTGCCCTTGCCGATTTTCAGCTTGATCCTTCCGTCCTGCGGCAGCCGTCGCTCCGCAATGTCGAGGGAGGCCAGGATCTTGATCCGCGAGGAGATCGCGTTGCGCATCTTCAGCGGGGGCCGCATCACTTCGTACAGAACGCCGTCCACCCGGTAGCGGACGCGAAACTCCTTCTCGTAGGGCTCGACGTGGATGTCCGAGGCCCTTCGCTTGATCGCGTCCGTGAGAACGAAGTTGACGAGCTTGACCACGGGGGCAGAGTCGACCCCGCGCTCGATCTCGAAGAGGTCGACCTCCTCTTCCCGCACGACCTCCAGCTCTTCGTCCATTTCCGAGATGATTTCCTTGAACTGGAGGGACTGGTCGAAGAACTTGTTGATCGCGCCGGAGATCTCCTTCTCGGAGGCAAGCACGAGCTCGACCGCGTATCCGGTCTTGAACCCGATGGCATCCAGAATCGCCATGTTGGAGGGGTCGGCGACCGCGACGATCAGCTTCGCTCCCACCCGGTTGATCGGGAGGGCCATGTGCTTCTGGACCAGATCCTCCGGCAGAAGCCGGACCACTTCCGGGTTGATCTCGTACTTGGACAGGTCGACCACCGGGATGTTGAACTGCCTGCCGAGGAACGACAGCAGTTCGGCCTCCTTGATGGTGCCCATCTTCACGAGAACCGCGCCGATCCGCTCCTTGGTCCTGGTCTGGGTCTCGAGAGCGGTCCGGAGCTGGTCCTGGGTGATGAGGTTCCCCTTCAGGAGCATTTCCCCGATTTTCGTGGCCAGTACCGACAATTCCCATTCACCTAATTATAATTATACATAAATTATGCAAAATTTATAAAAATTATCAGCACCTGTCAAGGGCGAATCCCCTTCCCGGCATCTTTTCTCGCCAACCCCCTGCGGGCGAACGCCAAAAACTCCTCTCCCGGCACCTTCATTCCCGTCCAGGCGGTGAAGCTCAGGGCCGCCTGGTGGGCAAGCATCGGGAGGCCGTCCATGGCCGGGACGCCTCTCCTGCGCAGGGCTTTCACAAGAGCAGTTCCCCCCATTTGATAAACTATATCGACAAACCTCGTTTCTTTCTTTAACGCCTTCACGGGGAATGTTTCCCAATCCGAGGTAAGGCCGAGCGAGGTGCACTGGACGACGAGATCGGCTCCGGAAAACTCCCGGGCCATCCTTCCCGGTTCCAGCTTCCCGGAAAGGACCTTCAGCCGGGGGAACCTGCGGGCGAGCAGTTCTGCGACATCGTGCGCGCGGGACGGCGTCCGGTTCAGGATCACCATCTCCCGCGTCCCTGCGCGCGCCAGCTCGTAGCCGATTCCGCGTGCCGCCCCCCCGGCGCCCAGAAGGACGACCCGGGCGAATCGACTCCCCCAGTTTGCGCCGTCGAGCGCGGCAAGAAGGCCTCGCCCGTCGGTGTTGTCGGCATGGAGACGACCCGACCGGACGCAGATCACGTTCGCCGCCCCGCATACCCTGACCGCCTCCGACACGTTCTCCGCAAGAGCGGCGGCCTCTTCCTTGTAGGGGATCGTGACGTTTCCCCCGAGAAAATTCCCGGACCGGATGAAGCGGAAGAAATCGGGCAACGCTCCCGGAGAGAGGTCGTACGCCACGTAGCGCAAGGGAAGGTTCCGGCGGGCGATCACGCCGTTGTGCATCGCTGGACTGAGCGAATGGGAAACGGGGTGGCCGACGAGGAAGATCAGCGACTCCGGGACGCCCCGGCCCTTTCCCCCAGAAGATCCCCTCAATGTTCGAGTTCGAGGTTCCAGTAGGTGAAGTCTACGAGAGACAGGAAGGGAAGCCACTCCCGGTGGATGGATCCGCGCGGGGAGAAGGCAAACTGGGGGGACCACTGGGGGCGGACCGGACGCCGGATCAGGCGCATCCCCGCCTTTTCCGGCAGCGCCCCTCCCTTCCGCTTGTTGCACGTGATGCAGCTGCAAACAATGTTCTCCCAGGTCGTGATCCCCCCCCGGGACCGGGGGATCACGTGGTCGAGGTTCAGTTCGCTCGTCGGGTACGACTTCCCGCAATACTGGCAGATGTTCCGGTCCCGCACGAAGATATTGCGTCGGCAGAACCTCACGTTTCGCCGGGGAACCCGGTCGTAGGCGGTGAGGACGACCACCCGGGGCACCCGGATCATCCTGCCCACGAGGCCGATCGTCTCTTCGTTCGCGTGGACGGCGAGTTCGCTCCACGACTGGAAATCGAACATCTCGTACTGGGAATTGATCGCTTTCGCGATATCGGCGTAAAGCAGGCAGAACGCACGTCGGACGCTCGTGATGTGAACGGGGAAGAAGGCCCGGTTGAGTACAAGCACCCCAGAGTTAAGCATGGGACCCCCGGCACGCGGATTCCTGAATCACTTTATCCACCCCTTCGCTCCGGGTCAATCCCTTCAGGCGGCGCCGGTCCGCCCGACGCGGCGACGAGGGCGGCGGCAAGCGCCGGCAGTTCTTCGTCCCGAACCGTCCGCATGTCAAGCAGGAGCCGGCCCTTGGCCACCCTCCCCACCACGGGGGGCTTCCCCGCCCGAAGCCTCGCATCCAGCTCCTCGACCCGGATCCGCGGGTGGGATACAGCAATGCACACGCTTGGGATCTCGACCTCCGGCATCGCCCCGCCCCCGGGAGAAGAGAAGGAGCGGACCACGCGCAACACAAGTCCCTCCCCTGCC
>DASUAN010000031.1:0-3837 GCA_035763765.1 Candidatus Deferrimicrobiaceae bacterium | reverse complement strand
CCCCTTCCGCCCCCCGACACGCCGGTCTTGCAGTCGGCGACGATCTCCTTGGAATCGATCAGCCCCTCCTTGAGCAGCGGGTAGAGAGCAAGGATCACCGCCGTGGGGAAACATCCGGGCACCGCCGCCAGCCGCGTCTTTCGGAGGAGGCTCCGGTAGATCTCCGGGAGCCCGTAGACCGCCTGTTCCCCCAGTTCGGGACTCACGTGCCGCACTCCGTAGACGGCCTCGTACAGCGGGATGCTCCGGAAGCGGAAATCGGCCGACAGGTCGACGACCCGCACGCCCTGGGGGAGGATCTCCGCGGCCACGGAAGCCGAAACGGTATGGGGAAGGGCGAGAAAGACCGCGTCCACGCCCTCGGGGCGGATCTGCGCCATCTTTCCGAAGGCGACTTTCGGCAGCCTCCCCCGGAAAGGGGCGAACGCCTGGTCGACCGGCTGGTCCGAGTACTGCTCGGAGGTAAGGGCCGTGATCTTCGCCTTCGGGTGCGACAGCAGCAGACGGATCAGCTCGAACCCCGTGTATCCCGTCGCCCCGTAGATGGCCACCTTGGTCATGGGCAACCCCTTCGTTGAGATCGGAATGTTTCTCCAATGAAAAAGGGGAAGGCGCCACCGGCCTTCCCCTTGGGGAACCATCCGCGGGGCGAAAAGCCCTTCGCGCTCACCGCTTGGAGAACTGGAACCGTTTCCGCGCTCCCGGTCGTCCGTATTTTTTCCGCTCCTTGACCCGCGCGTCCCGGGTCAGATATCCCGCGCGCTTCAGCACCGGCCGGAGCTCGGGGTTGTCGACCTGAAGCGCCTTGGCGATCCCGTACTTGAGCGAGTCGGCCTGGGACGAGGGCCCGCCTCCCGTGACGTTGACCTCGATGTCGACGGTCTGCCTTTTCCCGGTCAGGACCAGCGGCTGCACCGCGGTCGCCCGCAGAGCGAGCACGGGGAAGTATTCCTCGAACTCGCGGCCGTTCACCAGGATCCGTCCGCTGCCCGGCGTCACGCAGACCCGCGCGATGGAGGTTTTCCGCTTGCCCGTTGCGTAGATCTTCGTCTGTGCCATACGTTTATGCCCTCTCCTGGTCATTCAAGGCCAGCGGCTTCGGCCGCTGGGCCTGATGGGGGTGGTCCGGCCCGGCGTAGACCTTGAGCTTCGTGAAAAGCCGGTCCCCCAGGCGGGATTTCGGGAGCATCCCGCGAACCGCCCACTCGACGAGCCGTTCGGGATGCTTCGAGGCGAGCACCTTTCCCGGCGTGGTCTCCTTGAGCCCTCCGATATAGCCCGTATGTCGGTAGTAGGACTTGTCGGTCATCTTCCTGCCCGTCAGCTTCACCTTGTCCGCATTGATGACGATGACGAAATCGCCGAGGTCCGCGTTCGGCGTATACCTCGGCTTGTGCTTTCCGCGAAGCACCGACGCCACCCGGGTGGCGAGGCGGCCGAGGACCTGGTTCTGCCCGTCCACCACGTACCATTCCTGGTTCGCGTCCTGTCTCGTGAAGAAGTCCGTCCTCTTCATGCGCAAAGGCCTTTCGGGTCGAAATCAAAGGAGATATTTAACCTCACCCCACCCCGGTGCGTCAAGTGAAAAAGCCGGCTCTCCCGATCGTTCGCGGTCGCTCCAAAGCCCGGGCTCAGTAGGCGACCTTCCACAGGAACAGTCCGTGGGGCGGGGCGGTGGCCCCGGCAAGCGTCCGGTCCCGCGACTCGAGAAGTTTCCGCATCTGATCCGGTGCGGTCTTCCCCCTTCCGATGTCCACCAGCGTCCCCACGATGTTGCGCACCATGTGCCGGAGAAAGCCGCTTCCTGCGGCCCGAAGGGAGTACAGGCCCGGGACCGCTTCCCCCTCGATGCCGGCGCGAAAGATCTCGCGCACCGTCGTCCTCGCGGCGCATCCTTGCCCCCGGAAAGCGGAGAAGTCGTGCCTGCCCACGAGGTGGGCGAGCGCTTCCCGCATCACCCCGAGATCGGCGACACCCGTCAGGTGCAGGGCATAGCGCGCGAAAAACGGGGAGGCAACCGGGGCGAGGTAGAAAAAATACCGGTATTCCTTCGATTTCGCATGGCGTCGGGCGTCGAAGGAAGCGGAAACCTCCTCGGCGGACAGGATGCGGATATCCGGGGGAAGAAGGGCGTTTCCCCCGCGGACGATCGCCTCCAGGGATCGCCTCCCGGAATCGGCGAAATCGATCACCTGTTCCCGGGCGTGCACCCCGGCGTCCGTGCGGCCGGCCGCCCGCAGTCGGACCGGCTCCTGGAGGATCCGCTCCAGCGCCTCCTCCATCACCGATTGGATGGTGGCGCCTTCCGGCTGGAGCTGGAACCCATGGTAGGCCGTCCCGTCGTACGAGACGGTCACCTTTATGCGCCGTCCGGCAGGCGCCGCGGTTTCCTCCTCCCGCCCGGCCTCCCGGCGCGGGCCCCTCCCCGGCGTATTCGCGCCGCCCACGGCTCCCGGCGACTCAGACGGCGGCGGGCTGCAGGTATTTCTGGGCGAGCACCTCGGCGATCTGGATCGCGTTCAGCGCCGCTCCTTTCCGCAGCTGGTCTCCGCACACCCAGAAGTTCAGGGCGTTTTCCGCACTCTCGTCCTCCCGGATGCGTCCCACGTAGCAGTCATCCTTGCCCGCGCAGAAAAGCGGCATCGGGTAGACGTTGTTCCCGGGATCGTCCATCACCTGGCATCCGGGGAAGGCCGCAATCAGCTCCCGCGCCTTCTCGCGGGTGATCTTCCTTTCGAACTGCGCGTTGATCGATACCGAGTGGGCGGTCAGGACCGGGACGCGCACCGTGGTGCAGGTGACGCGCAGGTCGGGGATCCCCAGGATCTTGCGCCCCTCGTTCGTCATCTTCATCTCTTCCTTCGTGTACCCGTTCTCGAGGAAGGCGTCGATGTGCGGGATGACGTTGAAGGCGATCTGGTGCTTGAACGCCGCCACCTCCAGGTCCTCGCCCCGGGCGAACGCCTTGGTCTGGGCGATGAGCTCGGCCATGGCCTTGGCCCCCGCGCCCGAGGTCGCCTGGTAGGAGGAGGCGACGACCCGCTTGAGCGTCCCGTAGTCGTGGAGGGGCTTGAGCGGCATGATCGCGATGATGGTGGTGCAGTTCGGGTTCGCGATGATCCCCCGATTCCGGTACTGGGCGATCTCCTCCCCGTTGATCTCCGGAACCACAAGCGGAATGTCCGGCTCCATCCGGAAGGCCGACGAGTTGTCGACGACCACCGCCCCGGCCTCCCAGGCCGCCCCGGCGAACTCCTTGCTCCGGGACGCCCCCGCGGAGAACAGGGCGACGTCGATCCCCTTGAAGGCGCTCTTCTGCAGCAGTTCGACGGGAACGTCTTCCCCCTTGAAGCGGATCCTCTTCCCCACCGATCTCTCGGAGGCCAGCAGGCGGAGGTTCCGGAGGGGGAACTTCCTCTCCTCCAGAATCCGCAGCATCACTTCCCCGACCGCCCCGGTCGCTCCCGCGACGGCGACGTTAAAGCGTTTCGTGCCCATGTTCTCCACTCCTTGTCACGTGTTGTCCTGGATGGTCTGCCGCACCGTATCGCCCATTTCCGAGGTCCCCACGCGCCTCACGCCGGGGCCCTCGCGATAGATATCCCCCGTCCGGTAGCCGTCGGCGAGCGCCTTTTCCACGGCGGTCTCGATCAGGGAGGCCTCCTCCGGCATATGAAATGAGTAGTTTAGCATCATTGCCACGGAAAGTATCGTGGCGAGCGGATTCGCCTGGCCCTTTCCCGCGATGTCCGGTGCGCTTCCGTGGATCGGCTCGTACATCCCCACCGTTCCTCCGAGCGAGGCGGAAGGGAGCATCCCGATCGATCCCGTGATCAT
>DASUAN010000030.1:0-8631 GCA_035763765.1 Candidatus Deferrimicrobiaceae bacterium | reverse complement strand
GTGCAACCTCTCGAGCCGGATCGCGCTCCGGGTCGTCTCGCGGGAAACCGCAATCCCTTCGAAGGCGTTCTTCGGGGAAGCGATCCTTCGGGCGCATCGCCGGAGGGAGGAGGCGGGGCTTGCGGGGCTGGAAGCCTTCCGACTCGTGTATTCCGAGGGAGACTTCCTCCCCGGCCTGGTGGTCGACCGGTTCGGCTCCATCCTCTCCGTCCAGTTTCTCTCCGCCGGGATGGATCGGTTCCGTGACGAGATCGTGACGGCGCTTTCCGAGACGCAAACCCCCCGACTCATCTACGAACGGTCCGAGGGCGGTCCCCGCAGGCTCGAGGGACTGCCGGAGAGGAGGGGAACGCTCGCAGGGGGCGGCCCCCCGCGGGAGATGGTCACGCTGGACGGATGCCGCTTCCTCGTGGACGTGGAGACGGGTCCGAAGACGGGGTTTTTCCTGGATCAGCGGGAGAACCGGAAAATCGTGCGGGCGCTGGCCGGCGGCCGGTCGGTGCTCGACGGCTTCTGTTCCACCGGGGCATTCGGGATCTACGCGCTGGCGGGGGGCGCGGCGGACGTGCTCGCGGTCGACGTCTCCCGGGCGGCGGTCGAGGCCGCCGGCGAGAATGCGGCCCGGAACGGCTTCGGCGACCGGTGGGAGGGGAGGGAAGGGAACCTTTTCCACGTGATGCGGGACCTGGCCGAGGAGGGCCGCCGGTTCGATCTCGTCATTTTGGACCCCCCCTCGTTCGCCAAGTCGCGGGAAGGGCGGGAGGGGGCGATCCGGGGATACCGGGACATCAACCGGCTCGGCTTCTCCCTCCTCACCCCCGGCGGGATCCTCGCCACCTCATCTTGCACGCAACTGATCGATGTGGCCAAATGGAATGAGGCGCTCCGGGACGCGGCCGCCGATGCCCGGGTGGACGTGCACGTTCTGGCCAGAGGGGGGCAGTCCCCCGACCACCCGGTTCTTCTCGGGATGCCGGAAACCGAATATCTGAAGTTTGCCGTGTTGCGCACGAGGGGAACGTGAGCCCGTTTGGTACCGCAACGAGATCCCCGGGCGGCTGCGCCGCCTCCCGGAAGAGGCGGCGATGCTTCCCGCGGTCGCTTTCTTTGCTCCTGATGCTTGCCGTGGCTTGGGGCGCAGGAGGATCGCTGGCCGACGACCCCGGGCCGGTGATCGTGGCGACGATCGCCTCGTCCATCAACCCCGTCACCGCCGATTTCCTGTCTTCCGTCATCGAGCGTGCCGAGAAGGAGAAAGCGACGCTGCTCGTCCTGGAGCTGGATACCCCGGGGGGTCTCGACACCGCCATGCGCCAGATGGTCCAGGAGATCATCCGGACTCCGGTCCCGGTTGCGGTGTACGTGTCTCCCCCCGGCGCCCGGGCGGCTTCCGCGGGGGTCCTGGTCACGCTGGCGGCGGACATCGCCGCCATGGCGCCCGGGACCAACATCGGGGCGGCGCACCCCGTCGGAATGGGGGGCGGGGGCATGGACAACACGATGGCGAAAAAGGTGGAGAACGACGCCGCCGCTTATGCCCGGTCCCTCGCGGAAAAGAAGGGACGGAACGGAGAGTGGGCCGAAATGGCGGTCCGCGAGAGCGCCTCTCTCACGGAAACGGATGCCAAGAAGAAGAATGTGATCGATCTCGTCGCTCCGTCGCTGTCCGCCCTGCTGACGGCCGTCGACGGACGGGTCGTCGAGAAGGGCGAGAAAACGGTCACCCTGCGGACGAAGGGGGCCTCGGTCACCCGCATCCCGATGGGGCTGCGGCACCGCGTGCTTTCGGCGCTGGCGGATCCCAACATCGCCTATATCCTGATGATGATCGGACTCTACGGGATCTTCTTCGAACTGTCCAACCCGGGGGCGGTCTTCCCGGGCGTCGTGGGCGGCATCGCCCTGATCCTCGGATTTTACTCCCTGCAGACGCTCTCGGCCAGTTACGCGGGGTTCCTTCTCATCGCGCTCGCGCTGATCCTGTTCATTCTCGAGATCAAGATCGCCTCCCACGGAGCCCTGACCATCGGGGGAATCATCTCCCTCGTGCTCGGTAGTCTCATGCTGTTCCGGTCCTCGGTGGACCCGTACCTTCGCATCTCCTGGGGGGTCATTCTCGCGATGGTCGGCATCTCCGCGGCGTTCTTCGGGACTGTCGTCACCCTCGCGGTGCGCAGCCAGCTGCGCAAGCCCGAGACGGGGTCGGAGGGGATGATCGGGGAGACCGGGGTGGCCATGGGGGACTTCACGGGAAAGGGAAAGGTATTCGTCGTCGGGGAGCTGTGGGATGCGGAGTGCCCTCTCCCCCTCCGGAAGGGCGACAAGGTGACGGTCGTGTCGCGAAAAGAAATGACGCTGGTCGTGAAGCCGCAGGAGATGTCCCGCTGAACCCGGCGGCACCATCCTCAGAGGAGGTAGCGCAGAATGATCCCCTACGTTGCGATTCTGGTCATCGCGGTCCTGTTCCTGTACAGCGCCATCAAGATCCTGAACGAGTATGAGCGAGGGGTGATCTTCCGGCTGGGACGGGTGATCGGCGCGAAGGGCCCCGGGCTGATCCTCCTCATCCCCATGATCGACAAGATGGTCAGGGTGGATCTTCGCGTCGTGGCGATGGACGTGCCGTCCCAGGACGTGATCACGAGGGACAACGTCTCCGTCAAGGTGAACGCCGTCCTCTACTTCCGCGTTCTGGACCCGAACCGTGCGATTATCACCGTGGAGAACTACCTGTACGCCACCTCGCAGCTCGCGCAGACGACGCTCCGGTCGGTGTGCGGGCAGGCCGAGCTCGACGACCTGCTTTCCGAACGAGAGAAGATCAACGCGCACATCCAGGAGATCCTCGACAAGGACACGGATCCGTGGGGGATCAAGGTGGCGAAGGTGGAGATCAAGCACATCGACCTGCCGCAGGAGATGCAGCGCGCCATGGCGAAGCAGGCCGAGGCGGAGCGGGAGCGGCGCGCCAAGGTCATCGGCGCTGAGGGGGAGTTCCAGGCGGCGCAGAAAATGACCGATGCCGCCGAGATCATGAGCGAGCATCCGATCGCGCTTCAGCTGCGGTACCTCCAGACGTTGCGCGAAGTGGCGACGGAGCACAACTCCACGACGCTCTTCCCGATCCCGATAGACCTGTTCACCCCGTTCCTGCGGTGGGCGCGGGGCGGAGAAGGGCAGCCGGAAGCGGGCGTGTCCCCGAAGAAAGAGGAGGGCGGGGCATAAGGACCACCGCAAGCAGCAAACCGTTTGCCGGGAAACGGGGCGCGGGAACGGCCGCGCTCCTTCTCGTTTGCGCGACTCTCGCCGGCCTCCTTCCTGGATGCGCCGCACCCGGCCCCCCCCGGCGCGGCGAGATTCCTCCTGCGCCTCCCCCGACGGCCATCCCCCCGTCGGTTCCGGTCCCCGGCGCCCCTCCGCCCCAGGCCCCCATGCCCCCGCGCCCCGAGCCGGCGGGAGTCCGCCCCGTGCGGGTACGGATGGAAGGGGCCCCCTCCTCGCTCCTGCTCGCGGGCGATCCGATCCAGGCCTGGAATGCGAACGGCAGCCTGGTAGCAACGGAGAGCGGAAGCGTGCGGCTCCTGGCGGCGGGTGCCGGGATCGCCTGGGCCGGGGGCAAGATGCTCGAATCCCCGATCGACGTCTCGGCGCACGGCGGCTTATGGGTGGAGGGGAAACGATTCCCCGGCAGAATTCGCATCCTTGCCCGCGGGGGAGGAATTCAGGTTGTGGCGGTCGTGCCGCTGGAGCAGTATGTTGCGGCGGTGGTGTCGCGCGAGGCCCCCCCGTCGTTCTTCCCGGAAGCGCTCTCCGCCCTCGCGGTGGCCGTGCGGACCTACACCTTGCTGGCCATGGCTGCGCCGCGAGATCCGGAATACGATCTCCTGGCCGGGGTGGAGGACCAGGTGTTCGAGGGAGTCGAAAACGTCGGGGAGGGTTTCCGCACGGCGGTGGAGACGACCCGGGGGGAGGTGCTCTATTACCGGAACGATCTGGCTCGCACGGTCTACCACTCGACCTGCGGAGGGAGGACGGAGAGCGCGGGGGAGGCTTGGGGAAGGGACATCCACTACCTGCGTTCCGTTCGCTGCGAGGACTGTCGGGAGAGTCCGGTGTGGCGGTGGGAATACCGGATGGACCGTTCGGAAGGAAGGCGGATCGCTCTTGCTCTGGGAGTTCAGGCCGGTTATGACCTCCGGATCGGGATTGCGGATCGGACCCCGTCGGGGAGGGCGGGGCGGGTGCGCTTTACCTCCGGCGGCATCTCCCGGGAGGCGAAGGCGTCCCGTTTTCGGCAGGTGGCGGGATACACGCGGGTCAGAAGCCTCTGGATGGAGATCGATCCCGTGGGGGCGGGCTGGAGGTTCAAGGGGAACGGGTACGGCCACGGGGTCGGAATGTGCCAGTGGGGAGCCAACGGGATGGCGAAAAGGGGAGCGGCGTACCGGGAGATCCTCGCACGCTACTACCCCCTGACCCGGCTGGTCTTCTTCACCGGCGGGGTCGGCCCGCACGCAGGGGGCATCGGAGGAAAACCCTGAAGACCGAACTGCTCGCGTATTCCCTCCCGGAGCGCCTGATCGCCCAATCCCCCGCACCCCGGCGCAGGGATGCCCGCCTGATGGGTCTCCATCGGGCGACAGGGGAGATCACCCACCATCGGTTCTCGGATCTGCCCGGGTTCCTGCGAAGCGGGGATCTGCTCGTCGTGAATGATACGAGGGTCGTCCGGGGTCGCCTTCGGGTCCGCAAGGATACCGGGGCGTCCGTGGAGATTTTCCTCCTGGGGCGCATGGACGGCGTGGGGGAGCGGGGGGAAAGGTGGGAGGCCCTGGGGCGCCCTTCCCGAAAACTCCGGGAAGGAATGGAATTCGGCGTGGGAGGGGAGCTTCGTGTGACGCTCCTGGAAAAAAAAGGAGGGGGACGGTGGGTCGCCGGACTCGAGGCGGACGGTCCGGTCCATCGGGTTCTGGATCGGGTCGGCGAGGTCCCCCTTCCTCCCTACGTCCGACGGTCCCCGGGCGATCCCGCGGCATCCGATGATGCGCGGAGGTATCAGACGGTGTTCGCCGTGCACCCGGGGTCGGTGGCTGCGCCGACGGCGGGGCTTCATTTCGACCAGGAGATGCTCGACGAAGTCCGGCGGATGGGCGTTGACGTCGTCACGGTCACCCTGGCGGTCGGATACGGGACGTTCTCCCCGATCCGGACGGAGGAAGTGGAATCGTACGAGATCCACGCGGAGCCCTACCGTCTCTCTCGCGAGACGGCCGCGGCGATTGCCGCGACCCGGGGGAAGGGAGGCAGGGTCATCGCGGTCGGTACGACAACCGTCCGGACCCTGGAAACGTGCGCGCGCGAGGACGGGAGGGTGGAGCCTTCGGAGGGGATGACCCGGCACTTCATCTTTCCGGGATACCGGTTCCGTGCCGTGGACGCTCTGATCACCAATTTCCACCTGCCCCGATCCAGCCTGCTCGCGCTGGTCATGGCCTTTGCCGGCGTGGAACGGATCCGCGAGGCGTATCGGTGTGCGGTGGAGCAGGAGTACCGGTTCTTCAGCTACGGCGACGCCATGTTCATCGCATAGAGACGGTCCTGGCGATTCGCAAGGAGACATCATGCCGATTTCCTTTGCCGTGACGGCCCGCGACCCGGCCTCCCTGGCACGCGCGGGCACGATCACGACCGAACGCGGGGAGGTCCGGACGCCGGCCTTTCTGCCGGTCGGGACGGCGGCAGCCGTCAAGGGGGTCTGGCCGTCCCAGCTCGAGGAGATGGGGTACGAATGCGTTCTCGCGAACACCTATCACCTGTATCTTCGCCCCGGCCACGAACGGATCCGCCGGCTCGGCGGGGTGCACCGGTTCATGGGATGGAACCGCCCGGTCCTGACCGACAGCGGGGGGTACCAGGTCTTTTCCCTGGGGTCCCTCCGGACCGTGTCCGAAGACGAGGTGACGTTCCGCTCCCACATCGACGGGTCGATCCACGCCCTGTCGCCGGAGCTTGCGGTGGAGATCCAGGAAGCGCTCGGCTCCGACCTCCGGATGGTTCTCGACGAGTGCGTGGAGTATCCCGCCGGGCGCGGGGAACTGGAGGAGGCCGTGCGAAGGACCACCGCCTGGGCGCGTCGAAGCCTCGCGGCATCCCGCCGGGAGGAAGGGGGCCTGTTCGGCATCGTCCAGGGGGGGATGGTGCCCGATCTTAGGAGGCGAAGCGCCGAGGAGATCTGCTCCCTTCCGTTTTCCGGATACGCGATCGGCGGGGTGAGCGTCGGGGAAGGGAAGGAGCTCCAGCGGGAGACGGTGGAGCGAACCGCCCGATTCCTCCCCGCGGAGAAACCGAGATACCTGATGGGCGTCGGTACGCCCGAGGACATCCTGTTCGCCGTTTCCCGGGGGGTGGATCTGTTCGACTGCGTCCTTCCCACGAGGAACGCCCGCAACGGGACGATGTTCACCTCGTCCGGGACGATGTCGATCAAGCAGGCGCGCTACGCCGATGATTCCCGTCCTCCGGACGAGGCATGCGGGTGCCCCACGTGCCGGGTTTTCTCCCGGGCCTATCTGAGGCACTTGTACCTCCAGAAGGAGATGCTGTCCTCCATGGCCCTGACGGTGCACAACCTCCACTACTACCGGCAGTGGATGGAACGGATCCGCGCGGCAATTTCTGTTGGAAATTTGTCGGAATTTGTGAAAGAATCACCCGGTTAAATTGCCGAATCAGTCATTTCGGGAGGTCTGACGGCCATGTTCTTCATTGGTCTTGCCTACGCCATGGGCGCGAAAGGCGAGGGATCGGGAGGCGGATTCGCCCCTCTCATCCCCCTCCTTCTCATGTTCGTGGTCTTCTATTTCATCCTCATCCGGCCCCAGCAGAAGCAGGCGAAGAAGCACCAGGATTTCGTCAAGAACCTCAAGATGGGAGATCGGGTGGTCACCTCCGGCGGCCTGCACGGGACGGTCGCGGGGCTGACGGATACGACGGTGACCCTCGAGATCGCGGACAAGGTCCGGGTCAAGGTGACGCGAAGCGCCATCGGAGGTTCGAGCCAGGAAGCGGCTGCGCCCGAAGGGAAGACCGGATAAGGAATCCGAGGGAAGTCGGCGAAAGGAGTACAGGCACGACCATGTGGAGAAGCATCTGGGGAAGGACCGCCCTGATCGCCCTTCTGACGGCTGCGTCCGTCGTCCTCGTCCTTCCGAGCCTGACGGACCGTCTTCCCGCCGTCTGGAAGGAGAAAAGCCCGAAGATCCACATGGGGCTCGATCTTCAGGGGGGAGTCTTTTTGCGGCTCACCGTGGAGATCGACAAGGCGATCGAAAACACCGCGATGAGGTATGCCGACGACGCCCGCGCCATTTTGAGGGAAAAAGGGATTCCCGTGCTCGCCATGGCAAAGGAGGGGATCGACGGTTTTTCGCTCCACCTTCCCCCCGGGGAATTCGCGGATCGCGCCCTCAAGACGCTGAAGGAAGAGGCGGGAACGATCGAATACACCCTGGGGGCGGTGACCTCCTCGGGGGCCACGATCCTCGGGAAGATGACGCCCGGCGAGGTCCAGTCGATCCGCACGAACGCCGTGTCCCAGGGAGTGGAGACCATCCGGAACCGGATCGACCAGTTCGGGGTGAGGGAGCCCCAGATCGTTGCGGAAGGGGAGGACCGCATCGTCGTCCAACTTCCGGGGATCAAGGACCAGCAGCGCGCGATCGAGCTGGTGGGAAAGACCGCCCTGCTCGAGTTCAAGCTCGTGGACGAGGGGGCGAGCGTCGAGGAGGCGTTGAAGGGAAACCTCCCCGAGGGCGACCAGCTTCTGTACGTGAAGAACGTGGACTCCCAGACCGGTCGGATCACCCGAACCCCGATCGTCCTCAAGAAGCGGGCGGTCCTCACCGGGGAGACGATCAAGACTGCGCGGGTCAACTTCCAGTCGCAGCAGGGCGGGGCTTACGTCTCCCTGTCGTTCGACAATCGGGGAGCCCAGATCTTCGACCGGGTGACCGCCGAAAACGTGAAGCGCCGCCTGGCGATCGTGCTGGACGACACGGTTTATTCGGCGCCCGTGATCCAGGAGCGGATCTCGGGCGGGGAGGCCCAGATCACCGGTTCGTTCACCCCGGAAGAGGCCTCCGACCTCGCCATCGTCCTGCGGGCGGGATCGCTTCCCGCGCCGGTGAAAATCATCCAGAACGTCTCCGTCGGTCCGTCCCTCGGACGGGACTCCATCCAGAAGGGGATCCGGGCAGCCCTGATCGGGGCGGCCCTCGTCGTCGGGTTCATGGGGTTCTATTACCGGTTCGCGGGTCTGGTGGCGGATTTCGCCCTCATCTTCAACATCCTGTTCCTTCTTGCCGGGATGTCCCTTTTGGAGGCGACGCTCACGCTCCCCGGGATTGCAGGGATCATCCTCGCCATCGGGATGGCGGTCGATTCCAATGTCCTCATCTTCGAGCGGATCCGGGAGGAGCTGCGGTCGAAAAAGACGGTCCGGGCCTCGATCGACGCCGGGTACGACAAGGCCTTCTGGACCGTCGTGGACTCCCACGTCACCACCCTGATCACCGCGACGATTCTGTTCCAGTTCGGGACCGGCCCGATCAAGGGATTCGCCGTCACCCTCTC
>DASUAN010000029.1:0-2986 GCA_035763765.1 Candidatus Deferrimicrobiaceae bacterium | reverse complement strand
TTGAAGATCTCGACCCGGCCCGTCGAGGAGGATGCGGATCCGCCGGTAGCCGCCGAGGCGGATTCCGTTCCCAAGGTGGCGGTGACAGTATATCGGTCCGCCCCGTCCGCCCAGAGGTCGACAAGTGACTCCAAGCCGCCGTCTTCCAGGGTAAGGGGGATGTTTACGGATCCGAAGGGGGGAAGAACCGTCTGGAAATGTTCCCCGTCCGTTCTCTCGTTTCCCGCGGCGACGGCGATGATCTGCCTCCGGTCGGGGGCCACGCCGTCGGTGGCCAGAAACCCGATCCCGCTTTCGAACCCGCTGGTCCCGTCGTGGGGCCCGACGTTCAGCGCCAGGCTCAGGTTGATGGCCGCGGGGGTGGCGCCGGCGAACGAGAGGAGGTCGGATACTCTCTGCACGATGTCGACCGTCGTGAAGGTCGTCTTCGCCACGAGGAGGCGCGCCCCGGGGGCCATCCCCGTGAACAGCCCCCCGGACCGGAAGCCGTTGCCGGCGGCGATCCCGGCGATGTGCGTGCCGTGCCATTCCGTGTCCACCCCGGAATAGCTCTGGCCGCGGTACCAATAGGAAACACGGGGTTGGGACGGGTCGCCGTTGTAGAAGAAATCGAGGTGGCTATCTGAAAGGCCGGAGTCCACGATTCCCACATAGGTCCCGGCTCCCGTATAGGGGGCCGGGAGACCGGCGCCCGACTGCACATCGTCTGCGAAGACGGCCGGCCGGCTCAGGTCGAGGAGGGGATATACCCGTTTCGCGGCCTCGATGTACGCCACCTCCGGCCAGTTGGAGACGTATCGTATTGCGTCCCCCGGGATCTCTCCCGTGTATACCTGTGGATGGACCCTCTTCGTTCTCCCGCCCAGTGCCTCAACTTTCTGCGGGAAATCCCCATCCCCGAAGCGGAGGCGGAAAAAGACGGGGAGACCCGCGGAAGATCCTTCCGACGTCCCCACGACCTTTTCCTCGGCGGCGGGGACGCCTCTCCCTTCGGCGACAAGGGCAAGCGGCTCGATCTTGGCGCGGTCGGGGAGTACCTCCACGCCGGAAAGAGATGCCACTCCCCAGATCACGAAAAAAACGTTTGCGATTTGCTTCAGTCGGGACATGGGATGCAAGACGTTGACTCTCCGGCGCGTTACCTCGTCCGGACGTTAGATGCCCCTTCGTAGAAAAGTATTCGATCGTCTTCGAGGAGTCGCGGCAGAAAGGCGAGCGGGCCGGTCACGGTCCAGACGAAGCCGGCGCGGGAGGTGACGGCGAATCCCGCCTTCTCCACGAACTGCTCCTCCTTCTCCTGCGGCACCTCCCGGAAGCGGACGAAGAAAGAGGATGGATTCTCCTCTTTTCCTTCACCGAAGGTTTTCATGACTTCCATCAAAAAGGCGGGGTGGAGCCGGGCGAGAGGGCCCTGCCGGCAGAAGTAGTAAATCTTCCTCACCGACTCCTCCTTCAGCAGCGGAGGGATGTCCGGGGAATTGAGCAGGACGAGCCCGACGTTTCCGAAGGAATCCAGCACCGACAGTTCGCGCCGGTCCATCATCTCCGAGTTGGAAAGGAAGGCGTCGGAGCGGAACACGACCAGGCCGGCAAAAAGTGCGGGCAGGTTCTCGCGGATGATCAGGCCGATCTTTTCGTCCGCCTTCTCCTTGAGGATCGCTTCCTCCGCGGGGGAGAGTCGCGGTCTGGGCCGATCTTCCCGGCAGCCGGGAAGGAGCAGAAGGAGAAGCGCGGCGAGCAGAGCGATCCGGCGGGTCATCGATTCGCCGGCGTCAAAAATCCTATCCGCAGGGTTACGTCGAGGTATTTGCTGTCGTCGAATCGGCTCTTGAGGTTCGCGGACCGGACGACGACGGGCAACGGTCCGTTCTCCAGCCGGGTGAGGACCCGGATCGCCTCCAGGTAGGTGAGGTTCTCCATCTTCAGGTCGAATGCCTCCTCGCTGGCGAATTCCCCGTTCCGGGAACCGGCGGACTTGAGGCTGAACGCCGACTGGGGAAAGCCCGCCTCCTGGATCGATGCGGTCAGTCGCGCCAGGGAGGATTGGCTGGAGTTGGCGCCTGCGCTGACCTGGGTCATCTTTCGGCGCACCAAACGGTCCAGCCGGGTGAGTTCCGGGCGCATCTTCCGCAGTTCCGCCAGGTCCTGCTCCGCCTGCACCGACTGCCGCGACAGGGAGCGCATCCGGGAGAGGCCGGGGATCACGACGAAGGAGAGGAGGAGGATCAGGGCCGCCGCGACCGCGCCCAGGGCAAGGACGACCTTTTCGCGGCTACGAAGCACGGCCGTTTCCCCCTTTCTCGATGAGGATCGTGTATCGTACCTTCCCGCCGCGCGCGCTGCCTTCGGCTTCCTGGACGGTCACGACCGTTTCCGGGCCGAATCGGTTCACCAGGGAAGCGCGGAACGTCTCCACGAGCTGGGAGGAACCGGCTTCGCCGAGAAGCCGGAGCCGACCGGCATCGTAGGAAACCTCCCGGACGGAAAGGTCTTGATCCGGAGATAGCGCCCCGGATACCTTCGCGAGCATTTCGCTCGCCGCCGGGAAATCGGTTCCAAGCTCCTTTCGCTGGCGGGAGAGCGACTGCATCTTCTCCCGGACCTGCGCCGTCCCCTGGACGACCATCTTCACCCCGGGGACGGCCTCCGTGAACTCCTTCCGGATCTCTTCCTGGATCCGGGAGACTTTCTTCGACTGGCTCCACCGCACGACCTCGATCGATCCTGAAACGGCCAGGATGGCGATTCCCGCCGCGGCGGCCGCGATGCGGATCCGAAATCTCTGCCTGGCCCTCTCCGACTCGGCCTCCGCGGATGTCCGAAGGGAGAAGCCCCCGGTTTCCCGGATAGAGAAGGGAGAAATCGCCGCGCCGTAGGCCAAAAGGGAGGCGTTCCCGAAGTTCCCCGGCGGGACAAAGAGGTTCGCCTGGGGCAGGATCTCCTCCAGAGGAGGGGAAAGATTGCCGAAGACGATGGAGGTTTGGGG
>DASUAN010000028.1:0-2663 GCA_035763765.1 Candidatus Deferrimicrobiaceae bacterium | reverse complement strand
AAAGCACACGATCCGCATCGTCGCGCACGGACAGATCGGCGGTGACGAGCCATCCGACGGCGATTACGAGCGGTGTGTCCGATCCATCGAAGAGGTGAAGGAAGTCCTGAAAGCGCCGCTTCCCTGGACGGACATCCCGTCGGGCGAGGGAACCGATCCCCCGGTATTCGAAGTCCCTCGGGAGACCTTCCTGGCGGCCGTGCGGAAGGCGAAAGAGTACATCCGGGACGGCGAGATCATCCAGGCGGTCCTTTCCAACCGGGCAAGGGTCCGGACGAGTCGATCCCCCTCGGAGGTGTACCGCGTGCTGCGGTCCCGGAACCCGTCCCCCTACATGTTCCTCCTGAAACTCGGCGACCTCGCGCTGGTGGGATCGTCGCCGGAGATCCTGGTCCGGCTGGAAGGGGACCTCATCCAGCTGAGGCCGATCGCGGGAACCCGCCCCCGGGGGGCGACGCCCGAGGAGGATCGACGGATGGAGACGGAGCTCCTTTCCGATCCGAAGGAACTCGCCGAGCACGTGATGCTCGTGGACCTGGGACGGAACGACGTCGGACGGGTTGCCGAGTGGGGAACCGTCAAAGTGGACGAGCAGATGGTGGTGGAGCGGTATTCCCACGTGATGCACATCGTCTCCAACGTCATCGGCAGGCTGCGGAAAGGGTTGAACGCTTTCGACGTCCTCCGTGCATCCTTCCCGGCAGGAACGGTCACGGGAGCCCCGAAAGTCCGTGCCATGGAGATCATCGAAGAGCTGGAACCGTTCCGTCGCGGAATCTACGCGGGGTCGGTGGGATACTTCGACCTCCAGGGGAGCATGGATTTCTGCATCACCATCCGAACGATCGTCATGAAGGGCGACGAGGCGATGGTCCAGGCAGGAGCGGGAATCGTCGCCGATTCGGACCCGGAAAGGGAGTGGGAGGAGATCGGCAGCAAGGCCCGGATCCTTTTCCGGGCGGTGGGGGCAACCCCGGCAGGGGAGATCCGTTGATCGCGGTAATCGACAACTACGATTCGTTCACCTACAATCTCGTCCAGTACCTGTGCGAACTGGGCGCCGAGGTTCAGGTCTATCGAAACGACGCCGTCACGGTCGCAGAGCTCGAACGGCTGGGACCCGAGGGCCTCGTGATCTCGCCCGGACCGGGAGGCCCGGGAAGCGCCGGCATCTCCCTCGGAGCGATCCGTTCGTTTTCCGACCGGATCCCCATCCTGGGCGTGTGTCTCGGTCATCAGTGCGTCGGGGAGGCCTTCGGCGGAAAGGTCGTGCACGCAAGATCGCTCATGCACGGGAAGACCTCGCAGATCCGCCACAACGGGAAGGGGATCTTCTCGCTGATCGAAAACCCGATGACGGCGACCCGTTACCACTCGCTTGCCGTGGAGCGGGAGTCCCTTCCTTCGGTCCTTGAGGTGTGCGCCGAGTCGGAAGACGGAGAGGTCATGGGGATCCGGCACCTTTCCCGGCCTGTGTTCGGAGTCCAGTTCCACCCCGAGTCGATCCTGACGCAGTACGGGATGAGGATCCTCGAGAACTTTCTTTCCCTCATCGATCCGCGACAGCCGGTTCCTCGCTGCTTCAGCAGCATGCGAGAGGCGATCTCGGTGGTGGCATCGGGCAAGGATCTTACGCCGGACGGGATGCGCGATGCCATGCGGATGATCATGGGGGGGGAGGCGACGCCCGCGCAGATCTCCTCGTTCCTTTCCTGCCTGGCGATGAAAGGGGAGACGACGGCGGAGATCGCCGCGGCGGTCGAGGTGATGCGGCAGAAAGCGGTGAGGGTCACGGCTCCCGCCGGGGAGCCCCTTCTCGACACCTGCGGCACGGGAGGAGATCGATCCGGCAGCTTCAACATCTCGACGACGGTGGCTTTCGTGGCGGCCGGCGCGGGGATCCGCGTCGCCAAGCACGGGAACCGGTCGGTCACCAGTCGTTCCGGAAGCGCCGACGTCCTGGAAAGTCTCGGCATGAACCTCGGGGCCTCCTTCGGGGACGTCCAGCGGGCGCTGGACGAGGCCGGCATAACCTTCCTGTTCGCGCCGAAGTTTCACGCGGCCATGAAATACGCGATCGGTCCCCGTCGCGAGATCGGAATCCGGACGATATTCAACATCCTGGGCCCCCTGAGCAATCCCGCCGGTGCGAACCGCCAGGTCGTGGGCGTATTCAGCGAGGAACTGGGGGACACCTACGCGCGGGTCCTTGCGGAACTCGGACACCGGCAGTCCTTCGTCGTCCACGGGTCCGACGGCATGGACGAAGTAAGCCTGTCCGCCCCGTCGATCGTTTGGGATGTCCGGGAAGGGAAGGTGAAGCGGTATCTGTTCGACCCGAGGTCGGTGGGCTTCCAATACGTCTCTCCCCAGGACCTCGTGGGGGGAGATGCGGCGACGAACGCACGGATTCTCAAGGAAGTTCTCTCCGGTGCGCCCGGACCCGCCCGGGAAGCGGTGCTCGTCAACGCGGCGTTCGCCGTCATCGCGGGAGGAAAAGCGGAGGATGTCCGGGAAGGCGTGGCCATGGCCGCTCGATCGATCGACTCGGGCGCCGCGATGGACCGGCTCAACGCGTTTCTGTCCATCCTGGGTCCCGGCGGAGGGCACGGATCGTGACGGCGGACCACCTCGGAAGGATCGTTTCGGCCGTCCGCGAGAAT